>JACPAK010000001.1:600000-804652 GCA_016180845.1 Deltaproteobacteria bacterium | reverse complement strand
CGCCACAAAACACAACGGATCGATTCCCTCCATTGCGCACGAGGCCCCCATGACACACCCCGATTTCGTCAACAGATCCAATGTCGTCAATGTCGTCTCCGGCGTCGCATGGCAGGTGATTGACGATGTCGTCCCCTCCTCTACCGTCGCCTCACAGTAGTTCCGGATGTCGTACTTGCCCGAACTATCCGTACATTTTATATAAAAACGCGCCTTCCAACTTGTTGTCGTCGCATCCGTCGGTTTTAAAGACTCAATCACTGCCGCCAGCGTATAATTCCCACTCGTATCAGTCGTCGCATCCCCCAGGTCTTCCCCCTCCAGCGTAAACCCCTCACAGGTCATCCCCGAACCGGCACCATCCGTCGTCGCGTCCTTCATCACGAGTCCTGCCACCAATGCCGAAGAGGAACTGGCAGGAACCGTCACCGTCCCGGTCACACTGACCGTCGGCTTCGCCGCATCGGTCGTCGTCGTCCCCTCCTCTGAAGAGGTCTCCGCCACACCACCACATCCCCAAATGCCAATAAATCGGGGCATCACGACAAGACTGATAAGGGCAAAAAGAGATAAGAAAATGAGGCGACTTTTCATGATTAACCTTAAAAGAAAGCAATCAGCGTGCCAAAACACACTAAAAATAACAGATTGATTTTGTTCTGGTTTTATGAAAATCAGGGACCGAAATGGGTGAAAAATGACACGGACCAACCGAAAAATTGACGGTTCAAGAGTTATTTTTGATGCGTCTGGCGCTTGATTTCTTGCAAGTGTTTAAGGTCAATCAGATCTCGTTCCCTTCCGGCGGCTTTCTTCATTGAAATCAAATCGTCCAGTGAAACAAAGGGAACTCTTTCTCCAAAGAATGAAATTTCAATCCGCTTGTTCCACACATCGTCAAACTGGGCACCTGTGACGAATGGATGAATATCCGTTTTGAGAATGTATCCTCGAAGAAGAAGTTTTTTGGCCAGAGCTTCATCAACAGAGGTGTCGGTCAGATCGTACCCGCATTCTCGCAGGGCGGCAAAAGTCTTTTCAACATTCTCCCGGTTCGGTTCGATAAAAATATCAATATCCTCCGTCGTGCGAGTATAACCGTGAGCAATCACGGCGACTCCGCCAATAACGACGAATCGAACCTTATGGTCGTTTAACAATTTTAGGAGTTTCTTCTGGTCCAAAGAGCGCCTTTCGTCGTTCTTGGGCAAACTTCAAGAGGTTGATATTCCATTCGTACCACCTTTCGAGTCTCTGTTCCGGAGTCTGTTCAAGCGCACACTTCACCTCAAACTCAAGCTCTTTTTGGGGGTCGTCTTTTTCCAGTTTCAGAATCGGCATATCTCGTAATTTATCCGAAAAATTATGACCTGTAAAGACAAGAATCTAGGATAACCATTTGTAATTCTGCAGGAATTTCTTTTTTTCATTGCACCACGGAATTGATCCCGTGGCATCCCCTAAAGAGATCCTGGTCCCCCTCTTAAAAATAAGAGGGGGCTCGAGAATCGCTGAATCATTTGAGGGGAGTTATGAGGAAAAACAGACAGTCGACTTTTTGTCGTCCCTTAAGGTATTGGCAAAAAGATGGAAACCCTGCTCGAGGCGATCGGACATACACCACTTGTTCCACTCAAACGATGCCTCCCAACCGGATCGGCACAGGTCTTCGCAAAGCTGGAATGCTTCAACCCGGGAGGGTCTCTCAAGGATCGCGTGATCTTCAAGATCTTAACCGATGCCGAAAATAAAGGTCTCATCAAAAAGGGGAATACGCTCGTTGCTGGGACAACAGGGAACTCCGGGATCGCCCTCGCCTATATCGGTGGAATCAAAAAATACAAAGTGATTCTCACGATGCCGGAAAATTACAGCCTCGAGAGACGAAAGATCCTCGAGGGGTATGGGGCCGAGGTCCATCTGACACCAGCAGAAAAGGCGATCCGTGGGGCGATCGATCGGGCGAGAAAGATCGCCGAGGAGCGAAAAGGCTTCCTCATTAACCAATTCGAAAATCCCCTGACCCTTTTGGCCCACGAGGAATCAACCGCCCCGGAAATTGATACGGCACTGGCACTCCCTGTCGATGCCGTCGTCGCCTGTGTCGGGACAGGAGGAAGCATGATGGGGGTTGGTGGTTACTTTAAGAAAAAGGGGGCCAAGATAATCGCGGTCGAACCGGCCTCGGCGCCTCTGCTTTCTCAAGGAAAGACAGGCTCTCACAAGATTCAGGGGATCGGTACCGGCTTTATCCCTCCGATTCTCAACCGGGAGCTTATTGACGAGATTATCGTTGTATCCGATAACGAGGCGTTCGAGGGTTCGCTGGAAATTGCGAGAAAAGAAGGGATCCTGGTCGGCATCTCTTCGGGGGCAGCGATGGTGGCGGCACGAAAGGTGGCCAAAAAACTTGGGCCCAACAAACGCATCGTTACGATTTTTCCTGATCGGGGAGAGAGATACTTCAGTCTCGACAAATTTTTTGCAGAGAGAAAAGGATAAGAAATGTCTTTTGTGAAGGGGTTGAAATGTCGCGAATGTGGCCATGCCTATCCCGTGGCACCGACCCACGTCTGCGAATACTGCTTCGGCCCTTTGGAGGCGACATACGATTACAGCCGCATCAAAAAAACCCTCTCACGAAAAAAAATCGAATCCCGCGAGGGTTCGATGTGGCGATACCGTGAGCTTCTTCCGATCGATGGCGAACCAACTGTCGGGGTCAAGGCCGGCTTTACTCCGCTGATTCGGGCCAAAAATCTCGCGGAGGCGATCGGTCTCAAGGAACTCTGGATCAAAAACGATGCGGTCAGCTATCCAACCCTTTCCTTTAAAGACCGTGTCGTCTCAGTTGCCCTTTCAAAGGCGCTCGAGTTTGGATTCAAGGTCGCCGCCTGCGCCTCGACAGGGAATCTTGCCAATTCAGTCGCCGCCAATGCCGCCAACGCCGGAATGAAAAGTTACGTTTTTATCCCTTACGACCTGGAACATGGAAAGGTCTTGGGAACTCTGATCTTCGGGGCCAATGTCGTCGGCATCCATGGAACCTATGACGAGGTCAATCGACTCTGTAGCGAAATCGCCTCGAAATACAAATGGGCCTTTGTGAATATCAACATCCGGCCGTATTACGCCGAAGGTTCGAAAACAATTTTTTTTGAAACCATGGAACAACTGGGCTGGAAACTCCCCCGTCATGTTGTCGTCCCGATGGCGAGCGGTTCTCTGCTAACGAAGGTTAGCAAGTCGATCGAGGAATTCTACAATCTGGATCTGATCCAGACGAAAAAATGCAAGGTGCATGGGGCCCAGGCGACCGGATGCTCACCGATCTCGGCAGCCCTCAAAGAGGGATGGGACCTTTTCAAACCGGTCAAACCACACACCGTCGCAAAATCGCTCGCGATCGGAAACCCGGCAGATGGTTTTTACGCGATGCAGGCAATCCGAAAATCCGGCGGTTGGAGCGATGATGTGAGTGATGAGGATATTATTGATTCGATGAAGCTCCTCGCAGAGACAGAAGGGATTTTTACGGAGACAGCGGGGGGCGTCACCCTGGGTGTCACACGAAAACTGGTTAAACAAGGAAGGATCAAGGAAGACGAATCAGTCGTTATCTTGATTACCGGAAATGGGCTGAAAACCCAGGAGGCGGTCCGGGATCATTTGAGAGCACCGGATATTATTGATGCGAAGTTGGAGGAGTTTGATAGATTAATGAAGTAAAGGGGGGCTCATGAAAAAATCCAAAACCATCCGCCGGAAGGTCTATCTCACCTTCCCGGGTCCCAGGACAAAAGAGGCGATCATCTGTGATATGTACGAAAAATACAGGGTCAGGTTCAATATCCGCTCCGCCAGCGTCGACGAACATGTCGGATTGATCTCTCTGGAACTCGAAGGGACAGAAGACAAGTTAAATCAGGCCTTCGAGTTTTTCCGGAAACGGGGGGTCAAAGTCGAACCGATAGAAATTAACGTCATTGAATAATGCTCATTTCCTCCATCCTCGACAAAATCGGCAACACCCCTCTGGTCCGGATTCGCGAGGTGGCAAACCACGTACCTCAAGTGAAATCCGGCAAGGTTAAAATTTTTGCGAAGATCGAATACTTCAATCCGGGTGGGTCTGTAAAAGATCGTCCGGCCTATCGGATGATCCAGGAAGGGCTCCGCTCCGGAAAACTGACCCATGACAAGGTGATTCTTGACTCGACCTCCGGAAATACCGGCGTTGCCTATGCGATGATCAGTGCCGCCCTCGATCTCCCATGTGAACTGGTCATGCCCGAAAATGTCAGCAAACAAAGGAAACAGATTATCAATCGATTTGGGGCAAAGATAATTTACTCCTCACCAATGGAGGGGTCCGATGGAGCGATCCGGATCGCCCGAGAGCTCTTCAAGAAATATCCAGGGAAATATTTCATGCCGGATCAATATAATAATGAGTTCAACCCAAAGGCCCACTACGATACAACTGGCGAAGAGATCTGGCGACAAACCGATGGGAAGGTGACTCATTTTCTCGCCGGTATCGGGACCGGCGGGACTATTATGGGGACAGGACGCCGATTGAAAGACCACAACAGAAAGATCCAGGTGATCGCTATCGAACCTGAGAATGCACTCCATGGGCTTGAGGGGTTAAAACATATGGCCTCTTCGATTCGACCCGGCATCTATAAGGAAGAAGAACTCGACGGTAAAATCCCGATGGAGACCGAACCAGCCTATGACATGGCGGAGCGACTGGCCCGTGAAGAAGGGTTGATTGTCGGGCATTCCTCTGGAGCCGCGATACTTGGAGCGATTCAGATCGCTCTGAAGATCAAAGAAGGGGTGATTGTGACAATATTTCCTGATCATGGAGACAGGTATTTTACGATGCTGGAATGGGAAAAGGATTTTCGTGCCTAAATGTTAACCATCTGCTCTGAAATTCTCGAAAGAATGATCTCGTACGCTGTAAAAGCCTATCCCTACGAGGCGTGTGGCCTCCTCGTCGGTTCGAAGGGGCAAAATTCGGTCACCGAGTTTCATCCGATGCACAACATTTACGACGAGATGCACAAAAAAGATCCCGAAACCTACCCCCGCACCTCTAAGACCGCCTATTTGATTGATTCCAGAGAGCAGCAAAAAATATTCGACGAGGTCGAGAAAAACCAGATGGAGGTGAAGGCGATCGTCCACTCTCATACCGACCACGATGCCTATTTCTCGGAAGAGGATCGATTGGTCGCCGCCCCCTGGGGAGAACCGATGTATCCCAAAATTTCTTATATTGTGATTTCGATCTGGGATGGGAAATTTAAAGAGGCGAATGAATATTATTGGGATGACAAGAAAAAGGAATTTGTCCTAAACAAGGTCTCATAGCTCTATCCCCTCCCCCTCTTAATGCCTGCCCCGAGCGAAGTCGAGGGGTAAGAGAGGGGTTGGGGGTGAGTTATTAAGAAGCAGAAGTAAAGGAGGCTAGTATGTCTATCAAAATCAGAATTCCAACCCCACTTCAAAAAATCACGAAAAATCAATCGGAGGTCTCGGCCAAAGGGTCTTCCGTCAAAGAGATCTTGGCTGACTTGGAGCGCCAGTTTCCTGGCCTCAAAGAACGCCTCTACGACGAAAAAGGATCTCTGCGACGGTTTATCAATTTTTATGTTAACAATGAAGATATCCGCTTCCTGAAAGGGGAGACGACAGCCGTCAAGGATGGTGATGAGATTTCAATTGTCCCTGCGATTGCGGGAGGTAAATAAAATAATCCCATGAATGTGGGAATCCTCAAACTCGATCTTCTTCTCCGCGGTTTAAATCCGCCTCACGATTTTCCTGAAGATTTTATTCTGATCCTCCCTGAGAACACCCACGTTACTGTCACGTCGAATCCACATTCTCCCTATTCGCTTGAGAAGAAGGGAGAAGGCCTTCTGCTAAAATCACGAGAGGGGAATCTTGATGTCCAGGCCCTCTTCCCCCCCTCGGCTTCAAGGGAAAAAACATCGAGGGGATACCGGGTCGGAGACCTGATCCATGTCCATGGAGGCTTCCTCGCCGCTGCGCCTCGGGGTCCGTGCCGATTCGCCAAGTCCGGATTTGCCTGCAAATACTGCGGGACGAAAGAGACACCACGTCGGACTGATTATTCAAATGAAGATTTCGTGGAGGCGATGCAAATCCTCTTAAAAGAAACACCGGCAGAGATCATCCATCTCTCATCCGGTTTTGTCGAAACGGAGGATGGAGGCATCGCGATGATCGAGCCTCTCGTCCGCGAGATCCGGAAGCACTTGAATATTCTCATCTCCGTCGACGTGATGCCGCCGGCGACAAATCAATGGATCGATCGAACCTACGCCGCGGGTGTTGATATGGTTTATTATGACCTCGATGTCTTTGATCCGACACTTTTTGCCGCGCTCTACCCGGAAAAGGACAAAACAATCCGTCAAAAAAGATATCTTGAGGCACTCGAGTACGCTGTGAAAATATTTCCAAAAGGGGCGGTCACCTCGCACCTCGTCCTCGGGCTGGAACCACTCGAATCGACCCAAAAAGGGATTGATGCCCTGACAGACCTTGGAGTCGTCCCGCTGATCACCTTCTTCCCTCCTCAACCAGAAAGCTCGCTCGCGATGCGTTGGCAGCCCAATCTGAAAGAGATTATCCCGATCTTTTCGTATCTGTACCAAAGGACCCAGGAGAAGAAGCTCTCAACGAACTGGATCCGGCAGATAGACGTTGTCCTGACCCCCCTCGAAGGACGCCATTTCGTCGGTGGAAAATCGGGTCTGACGGTTGCGATGAAGAATTTCTATCACACATCGATCGGTCGAAAGGCAGCCTTTGGTCTCTCGGCAATTCGAAGAAAACTGAAAGTTCGCGAGGTCAAAGGTTAAATGCCAGAATCATCACGAATCATTATTGATAGCCGATCGATCCCGGTCATTCTTCTCTCCAAAAGCTATCGCTATCTCCTCTTCGCCCTTTTGATTTTGGTCAACCAATTCCTCCTCGTCCAGGTACCCCCTGAAGGGCTCTCCTCCGAAGGATGGAAGGCGATCATCGTCTTTGGAGATTGTGTCTTTCTCTGGGTCACGCAACTCCTCCCACTCGCAATCACCGGGTTATTGGCTGTCGCTGTCCCTCCGCTCCTTCAGATCTTAAGCCCGCGTGAGTCCTTCGCCCTCTTCGGCAACGAAACGGTCTTCTTTATCCTGGGCGTCTTTATCCTCGCGGCGGCGATGATGAAATCCGGTCTCTCCACGCGTATCGCGCTAAAACTCCTGCGACGGGCCGGGATGAGACCCAAAAAACTCCTTTTCCAGATCCTGCTGACCGCGGCCCTCCTCTCCTTTGTCATGAGCGAGCATGCGGTCGCCGCGATGATGTTTCCTATTATCCTGGAGATCGCGCGCGCCTTGGAGTTTATCCCCTACGGCGGGAGCTATGGACGACTGCTTTTCTTTGCCATGGCATGGGGATGTATCGTCGGTGGGATCGCTACCTTTCTCGGGAGTGGACGCGCGATTCTTTCCGTCGGAATCCTTTCTGAGCTGACAGGAGAAAGCCTTTCTTTTATTCAATGGACCTTGGCCAGTTTTCCTGTCGTTCTGATAATGTTCGCCGCCGCCTATCTGATGATGACCCGTTATTTCAAGATCGATGTCACGACCGTCGAGGAGGCCGACCGGATCCTCACCTCCAAAATCCGTGCCCAAGGGAAACCGTCTCCGACGGAATGGTTTATCTCACTTACCTTTTTCATCACGATCTTTTTCTGGATTTTTTATGGAATGAAAACCGGCATGGCGGTTATTTCGATCCTTGCCGTTGTCGTCCTCTTCGTCTTCCGGATCGTGAGCTGGAAGGATCTGGAAGAGTATGTGAACTGGGGTGTTTTTCTGATGTATGGAGGGGCGATCTGTCTCTCCTCCGTCCTGGACAAAACAGGCGCAGGGAAGTGGATGGCCGATTCTGTCATTCAGGGGATTGGAGGAGATCCCTTCTGGGCGACAATCCTTTTCACGACGGGCGCCCTGATCCTGACGGAGGCGATCAGCAATTCCGCCGTCGTCGCCGTCATGACCCCTGTCGCGATCAGTCTCTGTTCTCCCTTGGGACTCGATCCAAAAGGGATGGCCCTCCTGATCGCGCTCGCCTCCGGATTGGGAAATGCCCTGCCGATGAGCACCCCCGCGATGGCGATCGCCTTTTCTTCCGGCTATTTTCGGATGCGAGACACGATCACCCCAGCCCTTGTGATGAGTCTTGTCTCTCTTTTGGCGTTACTGTTGGTCGGCCACTATTGGTGGCCCGTTTTAGGGATCAAAATATTCTAAGGAGAAATTTATGCTTACTGTCCTTTTAGTTGTCTCCACCACCCGCGAATCCCCCAAGACAGTTGAATATGCCTTGAAGCGAGTGAAGGAACTCAACGCCCGTCTCGTGACCCTCTGCGTGATCGATACAAAGCTCCCCCAGGCAATCCAGGAAAAGCTCGCGGACTCCGGTTTTGTCGGAGACAAACCGGGCGAGGGCTTTTTTAAAGATGTCATGGAGGAGTATCGTCAACGCGGCGAAAGGAAGCTTCAGGAGATTTGCCAAGCGGCAGAGAAACTTTCTATCCCAACAAAAGGGATCTTGCGGGAGGGAGATTTTATCAAGGAATGCCTGAATGCAATTGAGGAAGAAAAGGCGTACGTCGTGATCATCGGGAAGAAAAAGATATCGAAACTGTCTCAATTTATCTTCGGCTCCCCGATCAAACAGATCGAATCGAACGCGCGATGCCCGGTCGAGGTTGTCGAAGAAGACAAGATCTGATTTCTCATATTGATAAAATTCTCAATTTGATAATCACAAAAAAGAACGTTCAAAAAATAAACTTGTTGAAAAATCAAGATAAATCATCGCTCGATTCCAAAAATCATCTTGGCATCAGAATTGCTTTATGCTTTAGTTGAACTCGAATTCAGAAAAGGAGGTCTCATGAGGTTCTCTCTTCTATTGATTGCTCTTCTGACTGTCGGACTATTTTTCTATAGTCAGGATGTCGGGGCACCACCCCGATGCGTCGAGAATGAATGTACCACAACGAGGGGGGATAAGATACCTGTCATTGCTGGCCCAAGAGGACTACCCGGGGCAGCAGGGGCTAGTTGTAGTATCTCGGAAGGCATTGTCACCTGTGGCACAGGTGCTGGGGCAACGAGTTCCGATGTGAGAGGACCGGCGGGGACAGATGGAGCCCCGGGAGCACGTGGGGATCCAGGACCGGCGGGGTGTATGGTGGGCGATCCCTCTTGCACAGCGCTAACCACACTTCCAGTATTTGCAAGCAGTGACCCCGTCACCGTCTATTGCGATAGAAATATCGAGACAGGGGAAATTACAGCCTTTTACTCGGATGCCTCTGGCACTGTTGTCGATACCTATGGTGGTACGAGACCGATTCCTCCCTACGCACCACCCTCTCTACCTTCCTGTAGGACATTGACAACCGTATCAGGTGGAGTTTGTGGCACTAGTTACCTTGCCATAACATATGCTGGTCCTCAGTATTACTATTTTCGTGAATCTGATCGATCGCCTGTAGGAGTTAGCCTGAGCACTGTATCAACACCTCCTGCTAGCAGACAATTGGTTGGGTATCCCGGAGTCTATCTCAATTTTCCAACAGCTACCGCGATAAAGAAAGTTTCCGTCTGTATTGATGCGAGCTCTCTCTTCCCTCCTCCCTCAGATACCCCCTAAGGTTGAAAATTAAAAGGAGACACTGCTGTTTTCAATGGTGTCTCCTTTTCTTCAAAAGCTCAAGTTCGCTCCTAGCTCTTTCAAAGAAAGCGGCGTTCTCTAGGGCATGCTGTAGCAAACCGATAGCACTTTCAGTATGGTTCCTCTCCCTTTCCAACATTGCCTGATAAAAAAGGGCCCAAGATACATGAGGATACTCTTGATAAAGGAGCCTTATCTTTTGTTCAGCATAAAGATAATCTTCCTGTCCGGTTTCGGTCTCCACAATACGAAGAAGAGGATCAAACGCACCCGGCGCCAATCGGTAGGCCAAATCTACCCATCTCTTCCCTTGAACGGCATCTTGTTGATAATAACTCTTCGCAACGGCATAGAGACTTGCCTGATAAGCTGCCAAAAACAAAGTAGCTAAAAACAAAACGACTCCGAAAAAAAAACCAAACGCCTTGTGAGATTTTACTTTGTCGACTGGCAAGATTCCCTTTAAAAAAATCGCCAAATAAAGAGCGGTCAAGGACCGGATCAAGGGAGACAGAAATGTTGTACTGAACTGCCAACTCATCAAACCAACCGTGATCCCCATGAGGGGAACGATTAATTCAATTTTATTGGATCGATCAATCGGGTGTGCCACTTTCTTTGCTCCCCAAACAAAAAACCAGCCCCAAAAAAATAAGAAGAAAAACAAACCAACGAATCCAACCTCAGAGGCTTGGTGCAAAACCTCGTTGTGGGGGTGATAAAACCAGCTAAAAATGGAGGGCTGGCCAAACTCAGGATAAACAAACCGAAAACTCCCAATCCCCCACCCCTTCAGGGGCTTTTGCTCGATCATCTTTAAGGTCGCACCATATTCCAAAAGACGATCTGAAATGTTCGGGTCCTTCCCCCCCTGGAAGATCAGCCTTAACCTCTCGAATGTCGGTTGATCCCGTCTCCCCTGCGGCTGGAGTTGATGGACAACCCCGAAAAGCGCCATCAAAACCATCCCGATAAGTGAGAGCCTCTTCCAAGAAATAATCCCTGAAGTAACCGAAAGAATCCCGCCCAGAACAAAGGCTGAGAAAATACCGACGAGACTTGCACGGGTCCCCGAGATCCAGAGGCCAGCAACAAGCAAAGCCAATGCACTCAACCAAAGAAGCCTCTCCCTCCATTTCCCAGAAACCCAAATGAGATAGAGGGCAAACGGCAGGTGAAGCCCGATAAAATCCCCGTAGTAGGTCATATGCCCAATCGGTGGGTAGATCTCCCTCGGAAAATGGGGCCATGGATCGATCCCATGCAGGCTGAGCCAATTCAAAAGTGCGATCAGGGCGGCTGAGAGAACAGCCATTTTGATCAGGAACTTCCACTCAGCATTGCTTGTTCGGGTCAAAAGCCAGACCGTTCCTCCCCATAAGATCAGACGCGCGATTGCGAGCCACTCCTCGTAGACCGGTTTATTGAGAGAGATCAGACAGGCCAAAAGATAACCGATGAAAAAAAGAAACGGCGCGTTCAAACGAAACTGGAGAGAGGCCCGATCGCGCCAGAGGAACCAAAGTGCAAAGAGGCCGGAACCAACATAGAATAAAGTATTCTTCCAATCATCAAAAGGCCGTGGCCAGGCGGTCGAATAGGTCCAGTAGAGCGCCTGCCACCAGATTAAGAGGAGGACAAAACTAGGTGAGAAGCCTCTCAATTTTCGCAGCGAGGATGAAATCGTTTTCATGGAGTCCATTGATCTTGTGTGTGTAGAGTTCCAGATTCACACGGTTCCAGTTATGAATCAGGATATTCGGATGATGCCCCTCCGCCTCGGCGAGATCCCCGACACGGTTCACAAAGGAAAGCGCCTCTTTGAAGTCCTTGAACTTGAACTCGCGCTGGAGCTTCATCGGCTCCCGGCGGACCAAAACCCAATTCGGCACCTGTGGCAAAAGAGGCTCAATCTGTTCCATTGATAATGGTGAAACATCGCCACGACAGGGGATGCATTTTTTTTGCGAAAGCCCACTCATAGTGGGCTAAATGCTGCTCTCCTCCTCCAAAAAGATCAAGAAGAACGTCAAAGATTGCCCTTGATGCATCGAAACAGTTCAATTTAAGAAGAAGAAATGTTTAATGAGCTCTTCCACCCGATGATCGTCAAATCCTTCTCGGATGACGACCATCCCGCCTACGGTCAGGCGGCCACTGTGGATGAAAAGGGACACCCACAAGTTCGCACCGTCCATTTCCGCTACCTCGAGGATCAGGACAAGATTTCCTTTGCGGCAAACATAAAATCCTCAAAATGGTCGCAGATTGCGAAGAGCCACCGTATCGCCGGCTGTTATTTTGATTCCCATCGTTTGATCCAGTTTCGGTGGGAAGGAGACGCAAGGCTCGTCGATCGTAAAGACGAAAACGAGGGAGATATTGTTCAAAAAATGTGGGGTCTTGTCCGCCCCGATGTCCGATCGGCCTACTGGCTTGACTCTAAAAAAATCTCGCTCACAAAAAAACCGTGGCCGGAGATGGATGTTGACTCCTGTTGCCCAAACTTTGGCATTGTAATCTGTACTCCTAAAGTGTGGGATATCATGGAGGTCAATCCGGATGACTACCGTCTCGATCGAAGGACGGTTCATCAATGGAACGGAAAGCAATGGGAGTCCAAACAGGTTTCGGTCCTGCACGGAAAGGAGCTCTACTAAATGACAAGTTCTATTACCCCTCATGGCGGAAAACTGATCAACCGTCTCCTTGGCGCTTCCGAACAAGAGAAAAAACTGGAACTGGCCCGCTCCCTTCCAAAAATCACCCTTTCCGCCCGTCAACAGAGCGACCTCGACATGATCGCCTGCGGTGCCCTCTCCCCTCTCGAAGGATTTATGGGGGAGAAAGATTATCTCTCCGTGATCAACACAATGAGGCTGACAAACGGACTGCCGTGGACAATTCCGATTACGCTGGCGGTAACGGAGGAAGAGGCAAAAAAAATTAAAATTGGAAATGGTGTGGCGCTTGTAGGGGCGACCGGCCGGTCGCCCCTACTCGCCATCCTCCACCTCGAAGAAAAATATAATGCCCAGCGCGACCTCGAAGCGGAAAAGGTCTACAAAACGACCGACACGGCCCACCCCGGTGTCGCTGCTATTAAGAAGGAAGGGGAGATCTGTCTGGGGGGAAAGGTCGAGGTCCTAAACCGGGTTTCTTATTCCGATTTCCTTGACTCCCGAAAAGACCCGGCGGAACTCCGCACTCTATTTGCCGGAAAGAAATGGCGGCGGATCGTCGCGTTTCAGACCCGAAATCCGATCCACCGCGCCCACGAATATCTCACCAAATCGGCCCTTGAGATTTGCGACGGACTCTTGATCCATCCGATCGTCGGCGAAACGAAGGGAGATGACATCCCCGCCGATGTCCGGATGCGATGCTACGAGGTATTGATCGAAAATTATTACCCGAAAGATCGGGTCGTTCTCTCGGTCAACCCGGCGGCGATGCGCTATGCCGGTCCTCGCGAGGCGATTTTTCATGCCCTGATCCGGAAAAACTATGGCTGCACCCATTTTATCGTTGGCCGCGATCATGCCGGCGTCGGAAACTATTACGGAACTTTTGATGCCCATTTTATCTTCGATGAATTCAAGCCCGAAGAGATCGGGATCACCCCACTCTTTTTCGACCATTCCTTCTTCTGTCATAAATGCGAAGAGATGGCC
Source organism: Deltaproteobacteria bacterium (assembly GCA_016180845.1). Taxonomy (NCBI): domain Bacteria; kingdom Pseudomonadati; phylum Myxococcota; class Myxococcia; species Deltaproteobacteria bacterium. The sequence continues at coordinate 791,195 of JACPAK010000001.1, read as the reverse complement.
TCAAACAAGACCTGCCCGCATGGCGCTGAAAGTCGTGTGATCTTGTCAGGCACCAAGGTCCGGGAGATGCTCGCGAAGGGGGAATTGCCCCCTCAGGAATTCTCACGCCCCGAGGTGGCCAGAATTTTAATTGAATCTATGAAACGACCTTGATACCTTTTGCCCCATGTTTTCCACCGCACACGCTGCAAACGGTAACGGCCACCTCTTCCAAATCTTCTGGGGATCAGATCCTGTTGTCAAACTGACCTTGCTGATCCTGATCTCGATGTCAATTGTCTGCTGGGCGATCATTGTCTACAAACATAAGGAGATTAATCGACTCAAGGAATCCTCACTGCACTTTTTCGAGTCGTTCTTGCGTTCCACGAATCTCGATGAGCTTTTGAAAAAACAGGCCCGTGCAGAAAGCCCCCTCTCCAATATCTTCCGGATGGTCTTGGGGGACATGAACCGCAAGACCCCGCTTGCTCAAATTCGACGGAAGGTGGAGAGGGCAGTCGATGAAGAGATCGAACGGATCGAACGTTACATACCTTTCCTTGCAACCACCGGGAGCTCGGCCCCCTTCATCGGACTTTTCGGGACCGTCTGGGGGATCCTCGCTGCCTTCTGGCAGATCGGTCGCGCCGGTTCCACGAGCCTTGCCGTTGTCGGTCCTTTCATTGCTGAGGCACTGATCGCTACCGCCTTTGGTCTCGCCGCGGCGATCCCCGCCGTTATTTTTTATAATCATTTCGTGAACAAAATCCGGCTTTTTTCCCGCGATATCGAAAGCTTCGGGGAAGATCTTGTCCTACGACTTGAGAGGGAATACGGCACCTGATGAAAGCGCATACGCATGGCCAAACACTCTCTGAGATCAACGTCACTCCATTTGTTGATGTTGTTCTGGTCCTGCTCATCATCTTCATGATCACCGCTCCCCTTCTTTCTCAGGGACTCGATGTCGATCTCCCTGAGGCGACCGCGCCCGCCTTGCAGATCAGCGAGCAAGACATTATCATTACGATGAACAAGCAGGGGGAGATGTTCATTATGGACGATCCGGAGGCGTATACTCTCAAGACGATCGAGGAGAAATTGAAGACGATCTTTTCGCATCGAGAAAAAAAGGAACTCCTGCTGAGGGCAGATAAGATCACCCCGTACGGTACCGTCGTTAAGGCGATCGCCCTCTTCAAGGCATCGGGTATTGAACGTGTCGGCATGATTACGGAAGAGGAAAAAGAGAAAAAAGGTTCTTAATGTGGTCTATTCGTTCAACAAAGCCCTCTCTTGGTCAGCTATTTTGCATGCAGGAATTTTTATCTTCCTGATCGCCTCCCCTTTCCTGCCATTCAAACCTTATTCGCGACGCAATGAAAAAGTCACCTGGATCAATCTCCCAAAGGGTGCCACGGGACTTCCTGCAACCAGCATGAAGAAGTCAGAGTGGCTTCCGAAATCAACAATCCAGGAGCAAAAAAAACCTCTTTTGGAAAAAGAAGAACCACAAAAAAAGACCCCTTCGATGACTTATAAGACCAATGAAAAACCAAAGGAGAAGGGGGTCAAGAAGCTAAAAGAAAAAACCGAAGAAGAGAAAAAAATGGAGGAGATCCTTTCACGCGCCAAGCAAGAGGTCACCAAGCGTAAAGTGGCCGAACCTGAGGCAGCCCAGATCGTAAAAGGAACACAGGGCGGTGTCCCGTATGGTTCTACACAAGGTCCCTTTTCTTCTCCCAATGATCTTGAAAGGGCTCAATACACGCTCGAAGTGCGCAATCTGATTGTGAAGGAGTGGATACCTCCCTTAAACACACGAAGCCCGAGTTTAGGATTGATTTGTAAGGTTATAGTCCGTATTAACGAACGGGGCGAGGTGATCGAAACCCGCTGGGATCAGAGATCGGGAAATGAATCTTTTGATCTCTCTGCCCTGCGGGCTATCATGAAGGCCTCTCCTCTAAAACCGCCGCCCGAGAGGCTTAAAATGGAAGCGATTCATGAAGGTTTTATTTTTGAGTTTCATCCTGCTCTTCTTAACGGCCAAACCTAGCGAGGCCCGTCTTTATATTGTTGTTGACCAACCATCCGAAAACAGGTTTCCGATCGCTGTAACGGATCTTGTTCCTGAAGAAGGGAAGAAATCAAAACCGTGGTCCCAACAGCTCACCAAAAAAATCAGGGATGATCTTGAGCTCTCGGGACTCTTTGATTTGATCGACTCGTCCAGTTATCCTTCCAATCCAGAGGCGCTATCCCCCAACCCGGCAACAATCCAATTTGGTCCCTGGACTCTTATTGGGGCCCAAGCGCTCGTGACCGGAAGTTACAGCCTGACAGAAGAAGGGGCGAAGATCTCTCTCCACCTTTATGATCCGTTTCTGGGCCAGCATCTCGTCGGTCGAAACTACAATGCAAAGGAGAGCGAAATCGGCATTATTGCCCATCATTTCTCTGATGAAATCTTACAGGCCCTGACCGGAGAGCGAGGGGTTTTTTCCACACAGATCGCATTCGTTTGTCTGATCGGAAAGAAAAAGGAGATCTGTTCCATGGATATGGACGGGGGGAACCAGCGACAGTTGACACGTCATCGATCGATCGCCATTTCGCCGGCCTGGTCTCCCTCTGGAAAACAGATCGCCTACACCACTTTTAAGTCCGGAGAAAATCCGGAGATCTTTGTGCTTACGGCAGGGGGAGAACCGGAACAGGTCACAGCAACCGGAGGGATCAATCTCTCACCGACCTGGACACCGAAGGGACAGCTGGCTGTTGCAATGGGAATGTCGGGAGACGCCGATCTCTTCCTCCTGAATCTTAAGGGGAAGGTCCTTCAGCAACTCACCGATAGTTTTGGGATTGATATCAATCCTTCGCTCTCTCCTGACGGGCGGGCCTTTGTCTTCGCCTCAGAGCGCGCGGGGCGACTCCACATCTTTCGAGCCGATTCTTCAGGGAGGCAGGTCCGCCGGCTGACCTTCGTCGGCTATCACAATGACAACCCGGACTGGTCCCCTCGCGGAGATAAGATTGTCTTTCAAGGAAGGGATCAGGGGGTCTGGGACCTTTTCATCATGAATAGCGACGGCTCGATGATCCAGCGTCTCACAAGTGAATCGGGAAATAATGAAAGCCCCTCCTGGGCCCCCAACGGCCGGTATATTACATTTGCCTCCACCCGCAACGGCCCCTCCCAAATCTTCATCATGCGCGAGGATGGGTCGAATCAGATCCATGTCGGGCCGCGCATTGAATCGAGACAGCCTGATTGGTCTCCCTGGTTTAAGTGATGTTTGCAACGATTGATATCGGGACAAATTCTGTTCTCTTGCTGATTGCTGATTTGCCCTCACCTCCCTCGATAAAGAAATCCCCCCCGGCCCCCCTTTTTCAAAGTGGGGTGTGTATCGTGACCGATCAGGCCCGAATCACCCGCCTCGGCGAGGGGCTCCATCAATCCGAATCCTTTCTGCCATCCGCGATGAAACGGACCTTACAAGCGCTCGAGGAATACAACACCCTCTGTGAGAAACATCATGTAAAAAAAATTATCTGTGTCGGGACCGCTGCGTTTCGAAAGGCACAAAACGGACAAGAATTTATCTCCGAGATCCAAAAAAGATTCGGGTGGGAGACGAGGATCATCTCGGGAGAGGAAGAGGCGGGGCTCTCGTATCTATCGGTTGAACATGATTTTTCCGCCGAAGGCGGATCCGCCTTCGGCGGAGGGGATCGCTATCAAAACTTGGTGACACTCGACATCGGCGGTGGAAGTACGGAGATCATTTCAAAAGAGGGCGGAGTCAGCCTGGAGCTGGGAACGGTGGTGTTGACGGAGAGGCATTTGAGGCATGCCCCCCCGACTGAAAGTGAGATTTTGGAAATTGATGAAATAATTCTGTCCCAATTGGGGCGGGTCACCCGCCCCTCCTCTGTCACCCTCGTCGCCTTGGCTGGAACAGCCACCACCCTCTCCTCCATAAATCAGAAACTTGCGATCTGGGATCCCTCAAAAATCCAAGGATCCCAAATTTCAATGAAAGAACTTGATCAAATGATCTCAATGTTCCGTCGCATGACACATGATGCATTACGCATGACGCCCGGAATGGTCCCGGGACGCGAAGACACGCTCTTGGCTGGCGCCCTGATCCTGAAGGCGGTGATGGAAAAACTGGGTGCTCATTTTGTCATTGTGAGTGACCGGGGGTTGCGTTACGGACTGTTTTATCAGGAGTTTTTGAATGCCAGAATCCTTTGACGTCATTGTCGTCGGCGGTGGTTGCAACGGCACCGGTATTGCGCGTGATTGTGCGATGCGCGGTTTCAAAACGCTGCTCCTCGAAAAAAATGACTTCGCCGCCGGCACGACCGGCGCCTCGTCGGGGATGATCCACGGCGGTCCCCGCTACCTCCTGAGCGACCCGAAGACCACAAAGCTCTCTTCGCAAGATGCCGGCTATATCCGAAAGATCGCCCCGCACCTCTGCTTCCGGATCCCTTTCCTCTATCCAGTGACAAAAGGGAAAAAGAACTTCATCAAACAACGGATCCGACTGAGTCTCGTCGAAACCTTCTTCCAGGCGTACGACTCCTACTCGAAACTGAAAGGGGGCAAGCCACACACCCGTCTCTCCAAAGAGGAAACCTGGGAGCTTGAACCTTGTGTCTCAAAAGAGATCGTCGGTTCGGTCACCTTCGACGAATGGGGAATTGATACGGAAAGGCTCTGCCTCCTGAATGCCCTCGATGCCCAAAAGCATGGGGCAACGATAAGAAATCATACAGAAGTCACTAAAATTATCCGCGAGGGGGATGTCGTCATCGGCCTTACCGCTCGAGACTGTATGCTTGGAGACGAATCCGAATACCGCTCGTCGATTCTCTTCAATGCCACTGGCCCCTGGACTCCACGGTTTGCTGCCATGGCCGATCTTCAGATAAAGCTCCGCCCCTCAAAAGGAATTCACCTGATCCTGGATCGAAGGATCACAAATGTCGCCGTCGTCTCCCAGTGCATCGATGGTCGAGAGATTTTTATCAACCCACATGAAAATTTCACGCTGCTTGGAACCACTGACGACGATTTTTATGGAGATCCGGATAATATTTCTGTCACCGAGGATGAAGTAGAGTATCTCTTGCAAGGGATGGAGAAGACCTATCCCGAAATCCGGAAGGCCCGCGTGATCAGCACGACACGCGGAGTCCGTCCCACCCTTTTTGGAGATGGGGTCTATGAGAGTGCGCTGTCACGAGATCACCGGATTTTTGATCACGAAAAAGAGGACGGGGTCAAAGGGATCCTCTCGATGGCTGGCGGGAAATTGGCGGCCTACCGACAGATGGCCGAGGAGGCGACGGACAAGATTTGCGAAAAATTAAATCATTGGTCCGCCTGCTCCACCCATCTCGTTCCCTTGCCAGGGGGCGAGAACCTTCCGACACCCGATACCATCTCGAAGGAATTTGACCTCCATCCTTACGTCGCCGAGCGCCTCTTGACACGACATGGAGCCCTCACCTCAACCGTTCTCACGCCAACAAAAGAAAGACCGGAAGAGAAAAGGATCCTCTGTCCGTGTGAACCGATCACGGCAGCCGAGATCCGCTATGCGGTGGAAGAGGAGATGGCGAAGACTTTGGGTGATCTTCAGAGACGCACTTCCCTCGCAAAAGGCCCCTGTCAGGGATCTCAATGCCTGCTCCCTTCCCTCGAAATTCTGAATCCTCATGATCCGATACGTGAACTGAAAAATTTTCTGGAGGAATCGTGGAAGGCGCGGTCGACACTGCTCTGCTGCAAGAGCACCGCCTCACAACCGCTGCTCGCGCAGGAGGAGATGCTTCAGATGATATATAAAGGTGTGCTGGATTTGGGAAATCAATGACGACTCATGTTGCCATCATTGGGTCAGGGATTGCCGCGATCTCGGCGGCCATCGAAGTGGTGTCACAAGGGGCCACGGTCACCGTTATCGGAGGGCGTCCTGGAGCGACCGCCCTTCATTCGGGCGCCTGGGATATCGCCTCTGACCCGACACGCTACCCTCATCAGCCCTGGAACGAAATCCTCTCGCCACTTCATTCGTTAGAGGAGTTGAAGAAACGCCAACCAAATCATCTCTATCATCTGATTGCCCAGAACGGACAGATCCCCAATCTCGCTTCTTTTCTTGTTCAAACTCTTAAACGGCTGGAAAAGGAACTCTCGTACCCTCTTCATGGTTCTCTCGAAAAAAACTTTCTCATCCCAACCCCTCTCGGGACAGTGAAAACTACCGCCTTTGTGGGACCGACTCAGGGTGGGAATCTGCTTGAGATGCAGGGAGGACGGCTCCTGATCATTGGGATCAAAGGCCTCTCGTTCCCCGCCCAGCAACTCGCCGCCACCTTAAAAGATCAGACCACCCGACAGCCGAACCCTTATTGTTCTGACATCATGGTCCGCGAAATTTCGATAAAACATTTGCCAACAACTACCTCCATGGAACTGGCAATGAAATTGGATGAGGATCCGCTGATCGATTCTTTTCATGAAACACTCCTTCGAGAGACCGAACAGGCCCAGGCGACCCACGTCCTCCTCCCCCCTGTCATCGGCCTTCAAAGAACCTCTCATATTTTTTCGCGACTGCGTGAGTCGAAGGAAATCGTCTGGTTTGAATCGCTTGCGATCCCCCCCTCTATCCCCGGCCTGCGACTTCATCACCGCCTCGAAGCCTTTTTGAAAAACGGGAAGGTTCATTTCATCGAAGCCGAGGTTTCCCAAACGAGGACAGAGAAACGACGCGTCCTCGCTGTCAAAACACGCAATGCTCAAGGTCAAGAAGAGGAGCTCCTGATTGACAGGCTCGTTTTAGCCACAGGAAAGTTCATCGGAGGGGGATTGAACCCCTCTCCCCTTCGAGAGTCCCTCTTTGATCTCCCCGTCCCTTCCCCTTCGCCCCTTCTTGCCCCTCATTTTTTTGGTGATCACAGGCTCTTGTCTGCCGGGCTGCGTGTAGGACCGCTGTTGCAACCGGTCGATGAGAAAGGACGGCTTGCTTATGAAAATCTCTGGGCGGCCGGTTCAGTCATCGGGGGATACCAGGCAACTACCGAAGGGTGCGGGATGGGAGTCGCTGTAGCGACAGGGACCCTTGCCGGGAGGCTTGCCGTACATGCTTAAATCACTCCATGCCTATCTGAACCTCGGCTTTCACCTGACCACAATGATGATGAAAAGGGCTGTCAGTTTCCAGCCCCCCGCCCTTAAGCAATTTTTGTCTTTCTATAAGGATGACTTCATCCTCCCCTATTCCCTTGAGGACAAAGACCCCAGCCTCGCTCGATGTATTCTCTGTGGCCTCTGTGACTCACTCTGCCCGGCCCTCAAAACGAATTCTGGCAAGAAGATCCTCGGCCCCTCTTTTTTCCCGATGATCGCCCGGTCGGTTCCTGATTTTGTCCCTTCCCTCCCCGAAGACTTCGATGAGGCCTGCCAAGAATGTCGCGGATGTGAGGCGATCTGTCCGGAGAAGGTCCCGATCAGAAAGGTCATTGCATTTATAAAAAACAAGAAAGAAAAGGGGAGCCTGTGAAAACCGAGTTCCTCAAGGCCTTACAGAAAATCATGGGATCCGAGCGGGTAACAGTCGATCAGACGAATCGTCACCTTTACTGTCGAGACATGATGACAGGCTCCCTTCTGGAGCTCAAGGCAGGGCATCAACCCCACCTTCCGGACATCATCTGTTGGCCGGAAAACGTCCGAGAGATCTCCCAGGTTTTAAAAACAGCCAATCGATTTCGGATCCCTGTGATCCCCTTCGGGGGAGGATCTGGTGTCTCTGGAGGAACTCTACCCCTCCATGGCGGACTGATCATTGACCTCAAGCGGATGAATCGGATCGAGAAAATCGACGGCCCCTTCCTGAAAGGGATCCCTCACTACCGCGCGACTGCCCAATCCGGAATCCTCGGCGAACATCTGGAATCACAACTCAATCGAAAAGGATTTACGCTGGGGCACTTCCCCTCCTCGATCCTCTGCGCAACCCTTGGTGGTTACTTGGCAGCCCGATCGGCAGGTCAACTCTCCTCCCGCTATGGAAAAATCGAGGATATGGTCGAGGCGATCGAGGCGGTGCTCCCCTCCGGCCAGATCATCTCGTTTGATGGCCGGATAAGGGATTACAAATCCGCCCTGCCGCGGGATCTTCTCGTCGGAACCGAGGGGACCCTCGGTATTATCACGCGAGCCCGGTTGAAAATCTATCCCAAGGCCCCTGCGGCACGATACCGTGGCATCTCCTTCAATCAGATTCCCCACGCCTTGACCGCCATCCGCGAGATCATGCAGTCAGGTCTTCGTCCTTCTGTGATCCGCCTCTACGACCCTTTGGATACCCTTCTCCTGCAATTCGGATATGAGACGGGCAATCGCACTTTTCCAAAAAAAATCGGGAAATTGTTGGGCCCCCTGAAAAATAATCTCTTTCACCTCCTGATCCGCAACCCCCTCCTGCCTCAAAAAATATTCTCCCTGATCCCCTCTGATGCCCTCTTGATCCTCGGCTTCGAAGGAGATGCCAACCTGATCGAGGAGCAGGAGAAGAAGGCGATCGAGATTTGCAACCACCAACTCGCCAAGGATGAAGGAGAGGGGCCGGGACGTCATTGGTTAAAACACAGATATAGCGTCTCCTTCAAAATGCCGGATCTGATCGAAAAGGGCTGTTTCGTCGATACGATTGAGGTCGCAGCGACATGGGACAAGCTTCTGACACTTTATCACAAGGTCCGTGCAACACTTGAGAAATACTGTCTCGTCCTCGCCCACTTCTCCCACGCCTACCCGGAGGGATGTTCTATTTACTTTACCGTCGTCGGCCAAACAGCGTCCCGCGAAAAAGATTACGAGACTTATCAAACAATCTGGAATCGGGCGATGGAGAATTGCCTCGAGGCTGGCGGGACGATCAGCCATCATCACGGGATCGGTCTTCTAAAATCAAAATGGATGCCGAGGGAGTTAGGAGAGGGTCTGAAATTTTTCCAGGCAATGAAGAAAAAATTGGACCCGAATGGAATCATGAATCCGGGGAAAATGGGGTTATGAAAGAATTTTCCATTGATGATATCTCGCTCACCGTCACTTGTGATGTCACTCTGAGGCTCGCTGAACTCGAGAAGAAACTTGAGCAGAGGGGGTACACGCTCGGCTATGAACCGATCAGCGGAAACAACGCGACCCTCCGCCAACTCCTCGACCAGGCGATTCTGAATCATTGGGCTGCCCGATATGGGGAAATCGGTGACATCTGCATGGCCCTGCTCGTTGAAAGCAAAATGGGGAAGATCCAGACCAAAAAAGTTCCTCGAGCGGCGACCGGGCCCGATCTCAAGAAGATTTTTATTGGATCACGAGGTAGCTACGGGAAGATCCTCGAGGCGACCTTTCGAATCTCCCCTCTTCCAGAAAAACAGAAAATGGTCAGAATTGTGCTCAAACAGAAACAGCACAAAAAACCCTTCCTCTTGAAGGTCCTCGAGAGTGGTCTCCGACCGGCGGAGATTCAAGAAAAAGGACTCCGGTTTTCCTTCAATCTCCACGGCCCTTCCTCAATCGTTCACGCCGAGGAGGCAACATTGAAAAAAATTGTGAAAAACATGGGGGCTCGTCTTGGATCCTAAACAGACCACTTCACTCTGCAACTCCTGTCCCAAGCTCTGTCGTTTCAGCTGTCCTGTTTCCGATGCCGATCGGGATGAGGCGACGACCCCATGGGGCAAGATGAGCACCATGAAACTTGTTGATGAGGGTAAACTGACCTGGAACCCTGAAACAGCCTCCCTCGCCTACAAGTGTCTTCAGTGCCGCGCATCGGAAACCGTCTGCGAGCTTGGCAATCCTGTTCCGGAAACCCTGGAACAGTACCGTATCAAGGCGTTTCGAACCGGGATCGCCCCGGCCCCTGTCTATGAAAATGTGAAAATTTTTCAGAATCATAACAACCCGTATCCGATCGATCTGTTTGATAAATTAAAAACGAACTTCCCGGAGGAGATCATTTCAAATCTCCCCCACTCCCCCTCTTTGACAAAGAGGGGGCTGGGGGGGGATTCTAAGATCACCTATTTCCCCGGCTGCACGGAAATCCGTTATTTTCCGGAGACAATCGGGAAGACGCTAAAGTTATTGAGGGGACTCAAGATCAAAATCAGCCTTTACCAAGAACCGATCCTCTGCTGTGGCTACCCCCTTTATGCTGCCGGCGATCTCGAGTCTTTTCGAGAGTTGGCCGAGATCAATATCCCGGCTTTAAAAAGATACCGCGAGGTCTGGAGCAGCTGCGCCGAATGCCTCTACACAATGGAGACGCTGTATCGGGAGATGGGGTATAAGATTTCGACGCAGTTTTTTCATGTGAGTGAGAAATTGGATCTGAGGCGGGTGGCTGGGGGTCGGGCGCCCGCCCGCGCGCAACGGGTGAGCACGGGTGGGCGGAACCCCCAGACAGGACCCGCCTCAGTTGCCTACCACGACCCCTGTTTCCTCGGTCGCTATCGCGGAGTTTATGAGGCGCCGCGCAAAATCATTGAGTCTGTGACCGGTCAACCCCCCCTCGAATTTTTTCGAAACCGCGAAAATAGTTACTGCTGTGGCGCTGGGGGGCTCTTGCCGATCACATCTCCGGAGACATCGCGTAAAATTACTGAAAATCGCCTTGAGGAGTTTCGGGCGACCGGGGCAACAACATTGGTAACAGCTTGTCCAGGATGCGTGCATCAGTTTAAGAAGGTGGATCCGAAACTGGATGTGGTGAGTTTGATTGATTTCATAGCAATATAGTTATGGGAAAAACCATCGCCATCATCAATCCTACCGCCGGCGGGTATCGCACCAAAAGGCTCTGGCCGCAGCTTGAAAAACCTCTTCGCAAGCTCTTTCCCGATCTGGAGATTTTCTGGACAGTCGCCAGGGGGGATGCCTGCCAACTTGCGAAATCCCATTCCGGGGAGGCCGATCTGGTCCTCGCCTGTGGAGGAGACGGCACAATCCACGAGGTAGCCAATGGAATGTTACAACAGGCAGAGTCTGGAAAATTGCCATCACTCGGCATCATTTCATTAGGAACAGGAAGTGATCTGATCAAAAGTCTCGGCATCCCGTCAGATCCATTTCAGCAGATTGAAATCCTCGGAAGAAAACGGGAGACGCAAATCGATGTCGGTGAGATTGACTATGCGACACCCAACGGAAGGGGTAAAAGTTTTTTCTTAAATATTGCCGACGCCGGGATGGGGGCCGATGTCCTGAGACGGCTGGGGCACTCTCGTACCCTCTTGGGACGGCGACTCGCCTACCTCTTTTCAACGTTACATTCCTACCGAAACCGAAAACCGGCTGAGATGAAGATCCTGATTGATGGAGATGAATCATGGTCCGAAAAGGCGCTCTTGATTGCCGTTGCCAATGGAAAATCTTTCGGTGGAGGGATGCAGATCGCCCCTCACGCAGATCTTCGAGACGGCCTCCTCGATCTGGTTGTGGTCCGCGACCTCCCTCCCTGGTGGCTCCCCTTCGCCCTCCCCTGTCTCTATCTCAAGAAGATTAACCTGTTGCCACAGGTCGAAATAAAAAAGGCCAAACAGATTGAGATCTCATCCAAAGAGGAGGTTTTTCTTGATATTGATGGGGAGCTTGTCGGGTCTCTCCCTGTCTCCTTCAAAATTCGCCCGCAGGCCCTGTCTGTCAGGGTCCCCTAACATCGCTTGATTTTACGAGAGCCCCCCTGTATTTCTGAGCCCCTCTATGGGCTTTTTATACCGATCGCTTGGAAGACTCCTGAATTGGACTATCCAACACCCGACCCTCATTCTGATTGCAACCGCACTGGTAACGATCGCATCGATTTACGGTTCCCAAAAAATCCGGCTTATAAGCAACTTCGCCGACCTCCTGCCTCAGGATCATCCTGCTGTCATTCGGGCAAAAGAACTCGAAAAAATTGTTGGGGGGGCCAGTTTTGTTGTGGTGGCTGTCCAGACCGATCGACCGGAGGCGGCAGACCGCTTCCTGACCGACTTGCGCCATAAGATTGACGGATGGGAAGAGATCCGAACGATCGACGATCACCCTCCCCATGAATTTTTCAGAAAAAATGGCCTTCTTTATCTCTCCCTCGAAGAGCTCGACCAGCTTCATGAGAAAATCCAAAAAGGGATTGAAAAAGAAAAATTAAAAAAGACGCGGCTCTTTATCGACCTCGAAGAGGGGGACGGACTCGCCGCTGAAATAGAGAAGTTTCCGGATCAGTATCGTGGACAATTCCAGATCCTGCCTCGATATCAAAATCAAAAAGGGAACCTTTTCGTTTCGCTGATAAAACCAGCCTGGAGGGCTACAGATGTCTCCTCGACGAAGGCCTTCCTTGGGAAGTTGGAACAGGTGATCGCAGACCTGAACCCGAAATCTTACGCCCCTTCCCTCTCTGTCCGATTCACGGGACCTTATGTCAAAACACTGACCCAACAGAAGATCCTTTTAAAAGATGCCTTCCTTGTCTCGCTCATTGCCTTTGCAGGGGCCCTTCTTTATCTCCTCCTCCACTTCGGCGAGTTGAGAGCGGTCCTCCTGATCTCAATCCCGCTTGTCATCAGTGTCTCCTGGTCGCTGGGGGTGACCTACCTCATCTTCGGTAGTTTGAATTTCTTCAGTTCCGCTGCTGCCGCCATCCTTCTGGGAATAGGCGTCGAGTATGGGATTCATTTTTATACTGAATACGGAAGATACTGTTCTGAGGGAGAACCACCTCCAATGGCTCTAAAGCGCTCGGCAAAATACCTGGGGAGAACCTTTGTCGTTGCCTGCTCAACAACAGCCGCCTCTTTTTTTGCCCTTTCCTTAAGTCGGTTCAAGGCCCTTTTTGAAATGGGAGTCATTGCAGGGGTGGGAATCATTCTTTGTGCCCTCGCCTTCTTATTCATCTTCCCACCCCTTGTCCTCACTGCAAATAAAATGAGACCGGGGAAAGCTCCGATTCGCGCCTTCAAAAACCTTTTCCGTTTCGAATTCAACAACCTCTCCAAACTCTCAGGAAAAATCCTCTCAATAAAAGGGTTTGCCCTGATAAGCGCTTTGCTCTTTCTCCCCCTCCTCACACTCGGCTTTGGTAAATTAAGATTTGATTACAATCTGAACAACCTCTTTGGCACTCAAGAGACAAAAAGCCTGGATCAGGAAATAGATGGGATCTTCAACCACACCGTGAACCCTGAAATTATCCTGTCACGTGACAGGACAGAGGCAGGGCATATTGCAGAGGCCCTCCGATCGAATCAACGCTCAAAGCCAAAAGATCGGTCAATGATTGCAGAGGCACTCTCCTTAAATGACTTCATCCCGAAAGACCAAGACCAAAAAAGGAAAAAAATCTCTAAAATAGCCTCCCTCTTCACGCCAGAACTCCTCCATAAGCTCCCCCTAAAGAAAAAGGAGATCTTTGATGAATTCAAATCACTACTAACCCCCGGCGACGTGACGCTGGAGATCCTCCCCCCTCAAATTCTGGACAAATTTACGGACCAAAATGGAGAGTTGGGCAGAATGGTCTTTGTTTTTCCTAATTTTGATATGCATGAGGGGGAAAAGTTCATGCAGTTCTATGAGGAGATTCGAGAGACACATTGTGAGGCCTGCCAGGCTTCCTTTGACACCGCAGGTGAATGGACCCTCTTTCATGAAATCGTTAAGATGCTCTTTCGTGAAGGAAAGTTTGTTATCGGTTTTTCTCTGCTGGCGATCCTGATCTCTTTCGGGATCCATTATCGGTCCCTGCAAAAAACTCTCCTTGTCTTCATGCCCCTGGGAGTCGGCATGGCAGCGACGCTTGGCTGGATGGGGCTCCTGAATATCCCCTTTAACATCATTAATCTCGCCGCCATTCCTATCCTTTTTGGCATTGCCGACGATTATAATGTCCATCTTTTCCAGCGGGTGCATGAAAATCCTGATCTTGCCCCACGAGAGATTCTTAACAACTGTTTCCGTCCTATTATCGGCTCCGTCCTCACGACACTCATTGGATTTGTATCACTTGGGGCAGCCAATATGGGAGCGGTTCGATCCTTTGGTTACGTTTGTGTCATCGGAATCTTTTTTTGTGCGGTATCAACCCTGCTTTGGTTCCCTGCCCTTTTGACTCTCATGAAAAAGAGAGAAGAAAAAAGAGCGCCCGCTCTCATTGAAACTTTTGATGAATCCCCCACTTCTTAATCCCTTGCTTAAACGCCTCTTTATCCTGGTCGCCTTGGTCTTTATTTCACCACCCCTCTTGAGTGACAGCACACCAAATGTCCCGATCGAAGATCCTGTTTACCGGGAGATCGATAAGCTAATGGCCGTTGGACTCGTCAAAGAAGTTATTCTGTCTCAACGTCCTTGGAGTCGGAGCGAGATTGCGAGGATTTTAGCAAGGGCGATAGAAAACCGAAAGGAGATCCCCAGTGAAGAGGCAAGACAAACTGTTTGGATAACGATCGATCGCCTATTGACCAAATTACAAAGCAGGTTTCGACAGGAACTCATCGACCTCGGAACCCTAGAAGGAGAATCCCCCAAGATTATTATTCGTCCTCTAGAAACGGCTCAGTTCGATTACACGCTTCTTGATAGTCCCTCCCGGTTGGTTCCAACATCCAACGGCTTGGGGCAGATTGATGCCACTATAAATCCATTCGTCGAGAATCAGAATGGAAAACACTTTGTTGATGGAAACAGCTTGAGACTTGAAACAACCCATTGGGTAAAATTGTCAAAATATTTCTCACTCTATGCGGAACCTCAAGTTGAGGCCTTGGCCCCCAACACAGGGTCATCAGACCTGAATCTGCTCGCACAAAAACTCTATGGGAAGGTTGCCTATAAAAATCTGGAGCTTGAAGTCGGTCGTGATGAGCTGATCTGGGGGCAGAGTCCCCATGGAGGACTGATTCTTTCCGATAACGCACGACCCCTCGACATGCTTAAGGCGGGAACGATCTCTCCTTTTTATTTACCAGGTTTTTTGAAATATGTCGGTCCGACGACCTTTCAGCTTTTTTTTGCGGATATGGGACCGGAGCGTGAATTTCCGCACGCCATCCTGTCGGGATATAGAGTTTCGCTTCTACCCGTCACTTTTTTCGAGATCTCCCTCAACCATGTGGTGATGATGGGAGGCAACGGCGCAGATGATCCAACACCGATGGAAGCGATCGGAGAATACACGGGGATTCTGAGCACCGCCACTGGCAATCGACACCAGGGAGCGTTCACAAATCGCCTTTTCAGTGGAGAAGCGAGGGTTGTTATTCCACCTCTTCGAAATTCTGCTTTTTATGTAGAAGCTGGATTCGATGATACCAATACCGAAATCGACGTCCTTTTGCAGGATGATGCTACCTACTTAACCGGATTTTACATCCCGAGGCTCTCCTCCTCCGGTTCCACAGACCTAAGGCTGGAATATCGGCATATCCCTGCCCTAACCTATCGGCATACTCAGTATCTGTCCGGTTTTACCCTCAACCAAAAGATGTTGGGTGCCAATACAGGCCCAGATAGTGATAGCGCCACAGCCCTGCTCCAAATCGACCTCCCCGACTATTATTCCTATAACCTGAGCGTTGCCTATGAGTGGAGAGATAGTGATCTCTTTACAACGATAACTGAGGGAAGCAGCATTCTGGATATTTTAAAAAGACAGGACAATCCATCAGAACAAAGATGGCGAATTCAAAACAATATTTCCAAAGAAATAAGAAATGGATTAGAAGCAAAAATTGGATTTGGTTATGAAAGGGTCAATGATTTCGGCTTTGTCGCTGGAGATGACAGAAACAATCTCAAACTTAGCTTCTCACTGAAACTTTTCCCATCTTTGATTCAGCATAGTCCTTCAGGAAGACGTAGGTGAGTGAGAGGATGAGGGAGAGAAAAAAGAAAACGATAACAAACTGCATTCGATTGGGCTTATCCTTTTTCGTAGGAATCCTTGCCCAGTCAATGATCTGAAAATTTAACTCTTCTTTTGTTTCATCAATTTTCGCCATCTCATACTGTTGTGTCAGAAGTGAATTCACTTGGCCCAAAAGTTCTCTCTTGTATGTGAGGTACTGCAAATAAACCTGCTGGGGAACATCAGAAACAATTCGGGCATTTTTGATTTTCTCATCTATTTTTTTTACTTCTTGTTGTAATTCATCTGCCTTTTCTATGCCTGCATAGGCATTGGAAACACCAGCCAAAAGAGAAGGAATAGTCGAGTTGTCGGCTTTCTCCTCCCTCTCCTTTATTTCAGGAGCACCTATCTCTTTAAGCAGGGCAAAGTCTTCCTGTGTGGAGATATCCACATCTACTTTAGCATCAACATTCGAAATCTTCTTGGCTCCATAAAAATCGGACAATTCTTTACCTGACTCCAAGAGATCTCGGTTGTTCCGTGCTAACTGGGTTTCAATGAAAATACGGTTTCGCTTTGCAGACGAAAATACACTCTCACGAATATGATCCGCGAGTTCTTCAATATAAATATTAACCAACTTGGCTGCCAACTCAGGGTTCTCCACTTCAGATTCGATCTCGACCAACTGGCTCTTCCTGTCCTCCTTAAAGGAGACTTTTGTCAAAAGAAGATTAATAGCCACTTCTGTCCCCGGCAATTCATTTTCCGCAACCTTCCAACGAAGTTCTTTTTTGTTCCAATATTGTGGATAGAGAATCTTCAAAAGGTCATGCTTTTTAATAACTTTTTCAGCGAGGGCGCGACTCTTCAGGACAGCCAAGATCTGGTTCACAGAGGTATTGGCCCCACCAGCCCCAGCAAGAAATCCCAATAAGCCCATCTGAGCACTTGACATGAAACTTCCCACCGACTTTCCACCGACAGGATAGATCGTCCCCAGGGCCTTAAATGACTTGGGTAACATGAGGCTGATGATAATCGATGCAGCTGTCACAAAACCAACACAACCAAAAATTATTTTCTTGTAGCGTAAGGCAATTCGTACATAACCAGATAAACTGATTTCTTGTTCCATTGATTCTCTCCCACTTTCCATAATATATTTATCTCGTAAGGGTCAAAACCGTTGTTGTAATCCCAAGGGCAGAAGTAGAAATACCAAGGACTAGAGACAACAAACTCTCCGGTGCCATATATTTTTCGGGGACGATAATCGAATCACCCGGATTGATTGACGTGTCATCCTTTGCCTTTATCCGTCTGCCATCCGTTGTCAAGACAACTATCTTCCTCCTCTTAGCAAGCTTCGTCAGCCCCCCCGCCAGGGTCAGATATTGTCGAGTACCATAGTAGGGGCTATAGGGATAAGGCCCCGGCACACCCACAGCGCCCAAGACAAAGATCCTCTCCTCATAAGAGGGGTAGAAGAGGGCGTTGTCACCCGGCAGGTTGGCAAGGTTGTAATCAAACTTCTTGTCCTCGGTCAGGATGTGAGGAATGACGACAACGTCCGCATTCTCAATCTCAAACTTCTCCCGGTTCTCTGGAACATTCTCCACCTCAAGCACTTCCTTGACGCCGTGATTAAAACGAATAATCTTCACCATCGCCGGATTCCCAACCCCTGGAGTGAATCCTCCACCAAGGTCAACAAGATCCTTCAATGTCTTTTCATTTTTTATCTCATAGCTACCGGGTCTTTTGACAGGGCCCGCTATTTGAACTACCTTTTGTCTTAAAGGGATAAAAACAACATCGTTGTCAAGTAGATAGGGGTTTGCATCGAGATTGCCAAACATCGTAAAGGATAGGAAATCGACTTCCCGGGTTCCCCCTTCTTTGCGGCGTATCTGAATACGGCGTTGTGAACCACGTTCCGTTATCGATTCGGCTTTTTGAAGGACCTCCGCGAGGCGGGTTGAGGCTGGAACCCGATAGGTCCCCGGTTTACTAACCTCCCCCAAGACATGAACCTGATAGGTCAAACCACCGTAGGTCGACTCCTGAAACACAGGATAGCCACCAAAGCCGGGGAGTGAAGAACTCCCTTTATCCTCTTTACTACCAAAACTGCTTCCTTCTATACGGGAATCGTTCTGCGCGTTCTGTGTGGCTGCCTTAGCGGCGCTGTGGCTCATCTGTGTATAGAGAGGTTGATTCCAAGAAATCAAGCTAACTATCAGAAGTAAAATAGTTTTTTTTAAATACGCCGAGCGTGTCCTCATAGAAGTTTCCCTTAAAAAATTGGTGGCGATCTCTACTAACCATTCTTTTTTTTGTCAAACGAATAATGTTCGGTCACTAAACATTTTTCTCCATTTTAACTGTATTTTCGCTTGCGGACCCAAAAGATATTGAATATAGGTTCGCCCCTCGAACGTTCATAGAACGTTCATAACTTAAAAACATCCATATGGCAGACTTGAGTAACAGAGATTTAGCAATTCTTAATGATATTTCCAGGCAACCGACCATTTCTCAACGGGAACTTGCTAGAAAATCAGGGATTTCCCTTGGGCTTATCAATGTCACCATTAAGAAATTCGTAGAAGATGGATATATTAATACAGCTCGCGTTAATAAGCGAAAAATCAAGTACCTCCTGACTCCGGAAGGGGTTGAAATTACGACCAAGAGATCTTATCAGAAATTGAATACAACTATACGGAATTACAAAGAAATTGAAAAAGAGTTGGTGAAGCTTCTCCTCGATCTTTATCAGGCCGGCTTCAATTACTTCTCGATCCATGGGAATGGGGATTTGCGTGAGTTTGTCGAGACGACCTTCAAGAATTGCCTGGTGGAGGCCCCTGTCACCTTAGGTACTGAACATTCTGTCCAACCTCGTGCAGTTGTCCTGAAGATATCGGCCGATCCGATCGATCAAGGGTTCAAGGGGGGCGTCATCAACGTATTGGAAAGGTTGGGGAGTGAGGTATGAGTCGTTGGTATGTTCTCCAAACGAAGCCAAAGAAGGAAGACCAGGTCCTCAAGAGACTCTGTCTCTCCTCCTTTGAGCTTTTTTCCCCGAAGATTAAGGTGATGGCGTCGCAAAAACCGTTGTTCCCCTCCTACCTTTTCATCAAGACGGATTTTAGTAATGCGAGGACCTTTCAAAATATCCGCTTCACCCGCGGAGTTTCGAGAATTCTCGGGAGTGCAGATGGACCGGTACCTATTCCCGAAACTATTGTTGATACCCTCCGTGAAAAAACTCGAGATGGTTCGCTCATTGAACAGGACCTCCTCTTCAAGGAAGGGATCGAGGTCCGGGTCAAGCGGGGGATGCTGATGGATTTAATTGGAATTATTGAGAAAAATATCTCTGCCTCGGGTCGGGTTCGTGTCCTTTTTAAATGGTTCAATAACTGTATGCGTGCCGATCTGAAATATACCGAGTTGGAAAAGGTTGCCTAAAGGTTTGATGGCTCAAAAAGCCGCTAAGTTGATGAAATATTTAAAGAATCTTAAATGATTCACGGGCGGTAGCTTGCGTAGAATTTCTACAAAAAAAACAATCTGTTTCGACATTGACGGCACTATTTGTGAGCAGACACGCGGTGAATACGAATTTGCCCGCCCCTTCCCTGAGGCAAAAAAAATCGTCAATAAGCTCTACGAGGAAGGATTTAAAATTATCTTTTTTACGGCCCGCTATATGGGACGCTATAACGGAGACAGAGAAAAAACCTATCAAATGGGATATCAGATGACCTACCGACAGTTGAAAAAATGGGGGTTTAAATTCCACGAACTTCACCTGGGAAAACCACCTCACCACATCATGGTTGACGATAAGGCGCTTTTTTTTAACCCCTCATGGACGAAGATCTATCGAGAAATCAAAAAAAAGGAAAATCTGGATATCTATTAAAAGGTCGATCATGTCAGGTCTTGTTCTTAAAGAAAAAGTAGCTGTCATCACCGGGGGAAATCGCGGAATCGGGTTCGCAATCGCCAATAAACTTGCAGCCGAGGGATGTTCGCTAGCGCTCATTGCCCGAAGTCAAAATGAATTAGAGGCCTCGGCGGACGAAATCAAAAAAAGCTGGAAGGCATCTGTCATGACCCTGCCAATCGATATCAGCAACGAACAACAAGTTCAGAAAGCGATCTCTTCAACACGAGAAGCCTTTGGAAAAATTGACATCCTCATCAATGGAGCTGGAATGATCGGTCCGATAGGGCCCCTGTCTGAGATTAAGAGCGATGAGTGGCAAAGAACTCTCGACACAAACCTCAACGGCACTTTTTATTGCATCAAGGCCGTTTTGCCGGAGATGCTCAAAAGGCGCTTTGGGCGCATCCTGAACTTTTCGGGTGGTGGGGCGCTGCTTCCAAATCCTTTCATTGACGCCTATAGCGTCTCCAAGGCAGCTATTGTCAGACTAACCGAAAACCTCTCATTAGAATTGAAACAAACCGGCGTTACGGTCTGTGCGATATCCCCTGGCGCTATCAATACAAAGATGTTTGAAGAGACTCTCGCGGGAGGAAAGAACAAATTGCCAAAAGAAATATGGGATTTACTTGAGGCAAGAAAAAAAACCGGTGGAGACTCTATAGAGGCAGCAGCCTCTCTTGCCCTTTTCCTCGTGAGTGGTTCCAATGCCGAGGTGGTGAACGGACGGGTCATCAGTGCCAAATATGATGAGTGGCATCGTCATACAGAACATGCGAAGGAAATCGGCACGACGGATATTTTTACCATGAGACGCATTGTGCCTCGTGACAGGGGATTTGATTGGCAATAGGCCAGCGGAGGTTAGACATGAAGAAAATCATTGTAACAGGCGGGGCAGGATTCATTGGATCCAACCTAACTCTAAAACTCCAAGAGAAATATAATGCCGCTTCCATCACGGTGGTCGACACCCTTGAGTCAGGCGATTTCAAAAACCTGATCGGCTTCAAGGGAGACCTCCTCTGTCAGGATATTTCTGATCCCCTTATGACCCCAAAACTGACCGAACGAAATCCTGACGTTATTTTTCATCTCGCGTCGATTTCTGACACGCGTGTCATTGATCAGACGAGGATGCTGCAGAAAAATGTTGAAGGATTTCGGCATGTCATCGAGGTTGCCCGTCAGACCGGATGCCGCGTTGTCTATGCCTCCTCCGCCGCTGTTTACGGTGTCACCCAAGGTCGATTAAGCGAGGAAAAACAACGTCAACCAGCTAATGTGTATGGTTTTTCAAAGCTGCTGCTCGAAAATCTTGCAGCGCTCGCCGTCAACGAATCTCCTTCACTGCGGATTGTCGGATTGAGGTATTTTAACGTTTATGGGCCTGGAGAAACTCACAAAAAAGATTATGCGAGCATGATCTATCAACTGAGCCAGCAAATGCTCGCGAATCGCCGGCCAAGGATCTATCGGGACGGTGAACAAAAAAGGGACTTCATCCATGTCAAGGACGTCGTTGAGATGACTCTCAGGGCAGCGGAGACCTCTTCGATTCCTTCCAATGCCGTTTATAATGTTGGGACAGGAAACCCGACCTCTTTTAACAGGATCATCGCCATTCTGAACGATGTCCTAAAGACAGATTTTTCTCCGGAGTACTTTGAAAACCCCTATTCTTTTTTTCAACCTCATACCGAGGCCGACATGAGTCGGGCAAAACGGGAATTGAACTTTACTGCCTCTTATCAAATCGAAGATGGAATTCGCGACTATTGCGCCCACCATCTTCTCATTCGTTCATAGTCACTAATGATCAAAGTTCTTGTCACTTTTGGTACCCGTCCGGAAGCCATTAAACTGGCTCCGGTGATTCATGCCTTGAAAAACCGGAAAGGATTTGAGGTCGTTGTCTGTGTCACCTCTCAACATCGGGAAATGCTGGATCAAGTCCTGTCTCTCTTTAACATTCAACCCGATATCGATCTCAATGTCATGAAACCCAATCAGAACTTGATGCAACTCACGTCAGAAATCCTAGTCGCTTTGAAAAAGGTTTTTGAAGAGGTCAAACCGGACTGGCTAATTGTCCAAGGAGACACAACAACGACATTTGCAGCCAGTCTCGCCGGGTTCTATTCGAAGATACGCGTCGCCCACGTCGAAGCAGGCTTGAGGACCGATGATAAGTACCATCCTTATCCGGAAGAAATTAATCGTCGTTTGACAGGGGTGTTAACTGATTTTCATTTTGCGGCGACAGAAAAGGCCCGTGAAAATTTGATCCGGGAGGGGGTTGCCAGCGAGAAAATTGTCGTCACAGGAAATACGGTGATCGATGCCTTGCTGTCTGTTGTCCATAAAGTCCGCGATGGCCGAAGAAAAATCTTTCAAGAGCGCTTCTCTATGCTGGATTCAAGCAAGAAACTCATTCTGGTGACAGGCCATCGCCGGGAGAGTTTTGGGGAACATTTTGAAAATATTTGTAACTCGCTATACCAGATTGCCGAACAAGAGCCTGATGTTGAAATCGTCTACCCCGTTCATCTGAATCCGAATATCCGAATCCCTGCTCATCAAATCCTGGGGCAACATCCTCGAATCCATCTCCTAGAACCTCTGGAATATGAACCTTTTGTCTACTTAATGGACCAATCCTACATCATCTTAACCGATTCTGGAGGCATTCAAGAGGAGGCCCCCTCCCTGGGCAAACCGGTCCTTGTCATTCGAAATAAAACAGAAAGGCCGGAAGGAGTTGAAGCAGGAGCGGCTAAGGTCATCGGTCGTTCCACCCAAGACATTGTGCGGGAAACGAGGCATCTTCTACAAAACGAAACCCTTTACAAAAAAATGTCTCGGGTTAGAAACCCTTATGGAGACGGAACCGCGAGTGATCGCATTGCTTTGACTCTGGAGTCGTTTCAAGCATGACTTTTCGTTCTACGCTAAAAAATTCATTGAGACGTCATCAAGCGACCATTGAGTCACTTGAAAGTGATGGTTTCATGGCCTCTTTCGAACAGGCTTCACATTTGATCCTTGAGACTCTAAAAAAAGGGAGAAAAATCCTTATTGCAGGAAATGGTGGCAGTTCCGCTGATGCACAGCACTTTGCGGCAGAGTTTGTCTGCAAATACAAGGAAGATCGCTCTCCGCTCCCTTGCGTTGCCTTGACAACAGACAGTTCGATCTTGACTTCAATCTCGAACGACTACCACTTCAACGACGTCTTTTCCCGCCAAGTTCTGGCTTTAGGTCAGGAGGAAGATACCCTGATCGCGTTAAGTACTAGCGGGAATTCGCGTAATATCCTTAACGCCATTGAGGCAGCTAAGAGCAAGAAAACTAACGTAATTGGACTCACTGGAAGATCGGGGGGCGAAATGAAGGGGCGTTGTCTTCTCTTGCAGGTTGATTCAGATGAAACAGCCAGAATTCAGGAAGGTCACATGATGATTCTTCACACCTTCTGTGAAATTATTGACACAGTTTCGTGGAGGCCAATCGTATGACAAATACAAAAATTATTGTGCTGATCCCGGCTCGTGGAGGATCCAAATCGATCCCCCGAAAGAACATCAAGATGTTGGCTGGAAAGCCGATGATCGCTTATTCGATTGAGGAGGCCAGAAAATGCCCTGAAGTTGAGAGGGTGATCGTGAGTACTGATGATGAAGAAATCGCCAAGGTTGCCAAACAGTATGGAGCCGAGGTCCCCTTTCTCCGGCCAAAAGAACTTGCAGAAGATCATGTTCAGGATCTTCCTGTTTTCCTTCACTGTCTTCAATGGCTTCAAGAAAATGAGAATTACATTCCCGACATTGTCATTCAACTGAGACCAACATCCCCCCTTCGTCAAGCGACTCACATTCAGGAGGCCCTCAAGATCTTCCTGAAAAATCAAAAGGCTGACTGCGTTCGATCCGTGACCTTAGCCAGTGAACATCCACTAAAAATGTGGCGTCTCGAAGACTGCTCTTTAATCCCATTTACACCGGAAAATGCTTATGGAATTCGGGAGTCTTACAACTACCCACGCCAAAAGCTACCCGGTGCCTACACTCAAAATGGTTCGGTAGAAATTATTCGCGCAAAATCGATTCTCGAAAAGAAGTCATTATCTGGGGACAGGATTCTTGGTTATGTCATGCCAGAAGAGGTTTCCGTAAACATCGACAGCCCGCTTGACTTTGAGCTTGCAGAATTGCTCCTCAAAAAGCGAAACGAAGCGATGACCTTGGGAAACCGCCCAATACGCAAGGTGAAGATTCTTGGTGCCGGATCGATCGGTAACCATCTTGCTCAGGCAGCCCGACGAATGGGATGGGATGTCACTCTTTGTGATGTCGATCCAGAAGCGCTTCGAAGAACTCAAGCATCCATCTACCCAAGTCGCTATGGTCAGTGGGATAAAGGTATCCAACTGTGTACGGTCGCCGAAGCCCCTCGTGGCGGATTCGACATGATTTTTCTTGGAACCCCTCCCGACATTCGAATGAAAATTGCCATCGATTGTCTTGAGGAGTCACCACGACTGATCCAGCTGGAGAAGCCAGTTTGCCCACCTTCCTTGGAAGGAGCACAAGCTTTTTTTGAAAAGGCCAAAAAGAAAGGCGTTGCCGTCTGCGTTGGATTTGACCATGTCCTGGGGGAAAATACGCTTCAGGTGGAAAAACTTCTGTCAGAAGAGATCATCGGTAAAATCGAAACATTGGATGTCGAATTTCGAGAATATTGGGGAGGAATCTTCGCTGCGCATCCCTGGCTGCCAAGTATTTCGAGTAGTTACCTGGGCTTCTGGAAGAAAGGGGGCGGGGCTAGCGGCGAGCATTCCCATGCAACCAATCTCTGGCAACACTTTGCACATTGCTTGGGTGCAGGAAGGATCTCTGAAGTAACCGCGGTAATCGATTTCTCTCAAAAAGATGGGGCCGATTATGATCGGCTTGCAAGCCTCTCTGTCAAAACGGAAAAGGGACTCTTAGGAAGAATCATCCAGGATGTTGTGACACGTCCACCCCGGAAGTGGGCACGAATCCAAGGCAACAAGGCGGCCATCGAATGGGTATGTGGTTGGAAACCCTCCGAGGATGCTGTTTTTTGTTACAGTGAAACAGGAGATAAAAGCGAAATCCTCATCCCCAAAAAACGACCGGATGATTTTTTTCGAGAAATGCTCCATTTTGAACGCCTTCTGACCGGCGAGCTTAAACCAGAGTCATCTCCGATTTCTCTCCAAAGAGGTCTCGACACAGCCCTCGTCATTTCTGCGGCACATCGTTCGCATCGCGAGCGACGCATGGTAAAAATCGACTATAGTAAAGGGTATTGCACCGAAGCTATTTCCTAAGGTCCCTCCATGAAATTTGGCCTCATGAGCAAGATTGATCACTATTTTGGAACTATTGTTCTTACACTTCTGCTTCCCCTTCATCTGATACAATGTCTTGTCGGCCGTAGAAATAGCAATCCGGTGACAAAACCTCTGGAGGTGCGAAACATCTTTATCTCCAAATATTTTGGAATGGGAAGTATCCTCCTCGCAACACCGATGATCAGAGGCCTTAAATCTCATTTCAAAAATGCGAGAATTACCTTTGTCACCTTTGATCAAAATCGGTCCTTCTGCCAAAACATAAGCGAGGTTGATCGAATTATCACTTTTGACCGAAGCAACTTTTTCAAATTCACACGGGATGTTTTTCGGTTTTTCTTCTCGTTTCACAAACCAGATATCTTCATGGATCTTGAATTTTACTGCAACTTTCCATTGATCATCATCATTCTCTCTCTGGCCAAGCTTCGAATGGCCTTTGTTGAAAAACAATTGATGAGAAGACTCTATACGACGATCCCCGTCTACTTTAATTACCGAAGACACATTACAGAGATATTCGCCAACTACGCAATTTATCTAGGCGCACCAAAATTTCCTCTTGATGATTATAGCCAGCTCAAATTTAACACGAATGACCTTAAAAAAGCCGAATCGCTTGCAGACAACTTCAATGAAATTGTCCTGGTGAATCCGAACGCCTCTGAGCTTTCAGACTTACGAAAATGGCCTGGTGAATATTTTAAATATGTCATTCAACATCTCCTGACAAAACCAGATCGAAAAGTTCTTCTTATCGGCGGTAAGGAAGATTTTGACACGGGGGAGGATATTTTGAGTGGAATTGAAGGAGTCAACGTTGAGAATCTCTCTGGCAAGCTTTCTCTCAACGAAACTTTTGCTCTCCTCAGTATCGCTGATTTGCTTGTCACCAATGATTCAGGACCGCTTCATTGGGCAGCCGCTCTGGGAACAAAAACGGTGGGCCTTTTTGGCCCTGAGACACCCGAACTTTATGGTCACTCCGGAGAAAAGCATTTTAGTTTTTATAAAGGAATCTATTGCAGCCCTTGCATGAATATCCTTTATAATAAAATAACGACCTGCAGAGACAATCAGTGCCTGAAGCAGATCCCCCCTCAAGCTGTCCTGACCAAAGTTTATGAAATGCTTAGACAACCGAACGAGGCTTCAACAACATTCCAGACAGCCGTGAGATGACAACAATAATTCTCAAATTAGTCCGCTTATTCTATAACGAAAAAGTGGAGGATGCCTGTACACGCCTCCTTTACTTCTTCAATACCTTAAACTCGTTCTTCATCTTTTCCGGACTCGCCTCTCTGACGTTTCTTGTTTGGTACTTGAAATTAACGGATGTTTACTTGAACCCGATTGCCCTCTTGACGATGTTCGTCTCCTTGATCGCCTTTTTCATCATTCTTAGAATTGCCGACTTCTACCCTACTTTCATCTTGTTTAATCTCCCAGCTTTCATTCTTCTCATTTCTTACGCTGGAGGAAGTATCGCCCTTCAATCTCTTATCCCAAATATCATTATTTTTGCTCTCATTCAGGCGATTTTTATGGGAGTTCCTGACTCCATCGTGGGGCGAAATTTGGGCATCATCCCGAAGAAATTCCTGTGGTCATTAATCACTATTGCGCCAACAACAGTCTCATTTTTGATCAGCGTTTATTTTTCTCTTCATTTGACTCTCCTCCTCTACGTATCTCAAATTCCCAAATCACCAACAATAAACCTCGCCCTCTGGGGCCTGATCCTCCTCGCCGGCCTTTTGACTTACGCTGTCCGTCCCCGAAACAAATACTCAAAAAACTTCAGGGTTCCTCACCACGGAGCTCAATACAAACGGGTTATCCTTCTTGCTATTGATGGATGTCGTTATGATGTCTTTCGGACCCTAAAACTCCCGAATCTGGAAAAACTTGCCTCGGAAGGGGCTCGTTTCAAAAACGGTCTGGAGACAATCTATCGTGCCTTGACAAACCCCGGCTTTGCCAGCTTGATGACCGGTTGTCCCCCCGAGGTTCATGGGATTCGAGACAACAATTTCGGACAGGAGATCCGCGTCGAAGGGCTTCCAGACATTACCCCCACGAAGATTTATGGTTCGATGCACATGAAGCACTTTGCCAAAAAGGAATGGGAGGTAAAGGTTATCTCGCTACCAACCCATTCAATTTATCATTCTGACGATGAGATGATGAAGCTTCTTAAAGAAGATCTCTTACGAGATTCAAAAACACGATTATTTGTCACCGATTTCAGTGAGGCCGACTTTCTCGGACATGCCTATGGATCGACTTCAGAGGACTACAAAAACGCTATTATCCGAATCGACCGGCGAATTGGTGAGTTTGTGGAGTGGCTCAAATTAAACAATCTGGCAGAGGACACCGCATTGATTGTCACCTCGGATCATGGCACGAGCGAGATCGACCACTCTTACAAAATTCGGCCGGGGGAAAAATATGTCCCCTGTATCCTATGGGGCAAACATCTCAAAAAGGGATACGTGTATGAAGAACGCTACAGCATTATGGATATCCCGTGTAATATTGCTTACCTTTTGGGGATCCCTTATCCCAATAAGGCTCGAGGTCGGGTCTTCCTCGAGGCCTTTGCGAATATCGATGCCGAGGCAGAAAAGACAAAATGGGTCGCCGATATGAACAATGCTTTTTATTCCGCCTTCTCAAACGACTACATCGAGGAACACCCGGAGATCTATGAAGGCGATGGCCAATGGTGGAGTCACCAGTTTCATCGGCTCCTCTCGGGTCCCCTAAAAGACAAAAAAATCAATATCCTCGATTTCGGTGCGGGAGCAGGATTTGTCGGGCAGACATTCCAGGGGCTGCATCAGCTCCAGGATCGTGTTCAGGATTTCGTGGTTTACGATTCTAATAAGGAAATTCTTG
Source organism: Deltaproteobacteria bacterium (assembly GCA_016180845.1). Taxonomy (NCBI): domain Bacteria; kingdom Pseudomonadati; phylum Myxococcota; class Myxococcia; species Deltaproteobacteria bacterium. The sequence goes on along the minus strand of JACPAK010000001.1, from coordinate 763,024 downwards.
AAACAGCGAAATCATACCTTAAAAAAGGCTATTTTAGGTTTGAATCCAGCTTCGAAACCATTGAGAAAAACGAAAAGTATTTTGATATTATCGCCATCAATAGTGTTCTTCATCATTTTTACGATCCCAAGACAATTCTTGAGCGATTGAAAAAGCTACTAAAACCAGGTGGGATTTTCATCGGGGCGCATGAACCAAACAAACGTTTTTTTAGGAACAGAATCGCTGCCCTCCTGGCAAGCCTTTTTAAGCGCCTGGGAGGGGGGAAGACGTTCGACGATCAAAAATTGGAGACAATGAATCACTATCTATCAAATTTATATGGGCAAAAGCTTCATTATTCAAAAGAAGAAATCTTTCAGATTGCCGAATTTCATAGTCCGATAGAACAATCTCAATATGGTGTTGACAGGGAAATCGGCTTCGACTCTAATGTGCTAGAAAATGAGTTTTATAAAGATTTCGAGGTGCTTGAGTTGAAAAGTTACACATCGTTTTTCCACAGAAAGAACTTAAAGAAGTTTCCTGTTGTTCAAAAAATACTTGAGAGACTGTTCCATTCCCTATTTAAGTCTGGCAACCTGCTCTCTTATGTAGTAAGAAGTGTCTAAGAGGAGAATAATATGAAAGTCATGTTTATAGCGATGGGGGCCGAGAATGTCTCGATCGAGTATCTCTCAACAGTCCTCAAACAACAGGGTCATACAGTGATGCTGGAATTCGATCGTGCCCTTTTCAATGACAAACAGTATTTCTCCGTAAATTTCCTGGCCAAGATGTTTTCAGACAAAAAAAGGGTGATCCGAAATATTATTCAAAAACAACCTGACGTTTTAGCCCTCTCCTGCTTTACGGATAACTATCAATGGAATGCAAGCATTGCGCGAGAGGTTAAGAAGGCCCTCGACATCCCGGTCATCATTGGTGGTTATCATCCCACGAGTGCACCGGATACCTGTTTAGAGGAAGGGCCATTCGACTTTGTTTGCGTCGGAGAAGGAGAAGTCGCTCTTGTGCAACTTCTCAAAATTCTTGAGAAGAAGAAGGAAGAAAAACAAGGGGTGCCTGGCTGGTATCAAGATGAAGAATACCCCGTTGGGAATATCTACTACAAACGGTATGGCCAAGCTGTCAAAAATAGCCTCTTACCAAATGCAGATCCCAATACATGGCCCGAGCCTGACAAAGAAATCTTTGAGTCTTTTATCGACATCAAAAACTATTACCTCACGGTCACCCTAAAGGGTTGCATTCAAAAATGCACCTTTTGCGGAGAAAGCTTCCTCTGGGACCATGAAAACACCGACAATAAATTAGGGAAATTCTTGAGAGAAAAGCCGGTTGAAACAGTCCTTTCTGAATTCAAAAAGATGAAAGCGAGATATGATATCAAGATTGCTGATATCAAAAACAATATCCTCTCAGGTTCAAAAACATGGCGGAGAGAATTTTTGACCCGATACAAGGATGAAGTTGCTGTTCCATTTCGCATCATGGGTCATCCCCTGCAGATGGCCGATAAAGAATACTGCCAACTATTAAAAGACGCGCATTGCTGGCACGTTCAGATGGGTGTTGAGACAATGAATTCGGATGTCCGAAAGTTGCTTGATCGGGATGAGACCAATGAACATGTTTACCAGTCGGTCGCCAACATGGATGAGGTCGGGCTCGAGTATTCGTGCGACTTTATCCTGGGACTCCCAGGAGAGACTGAGGAGGATATCGTTAGGGCCCTCCGGATGGTCACAAAGGCAAAGAAGCTTCGACGGGCCTCTGTTTTCTGGCTCCAGTATCTTCCAGGAGCTGGAATTACGAAACATGCCCTTGAAAAGGGCTTTATTAATCAATCGATAGATCTCAGTGCTATTAATCGAGGTCTTCAAGATCATTACATGTCAACCGGCTCCGTGTTGGAGAGTGAAAGGATTCACTTTCTGAAGATGTATCACATTCTTTTCCGACTTGCTCCCGTGATGCCCTACCGGTTGCTTGAGTTTATCCTCAAACACAAGTTTCAGAGGGTCTTTAAATATGTCCCGATGCAGACCTTGATCATTGCAGCAATTGACGTGGTGGTTTCCTACATTAAAAATGACCATTACGCCAAGATGGCTGTTCGATCGGTTCTCAAGGATGCCTGGAAGCGGCTCATCCATTTCCAGATTGATTGGCTAGCGCCTTTCAGAATCAAAGGCAAGGTGACTACCAGTGAACAAGGCGTTGGGGGCTTGACCCAATTGCCGTCGCTCCAAATCGGCCTCAGTCAGATCGGCGAATAGTAACTCATCATCATTCCCATGAATTACGTAATCGGCTCAGGACCTGCTGGAATAGCTTGCACAAAATCCTTATTGAGTCGTGGCAAAGCGGTCACCCTTTTGGATGCAGGAAATACACTAGAGACCTCCATACAAGAGTTCCTTAACAGCAACCAAAAGAGACCTTTTGAAGAATGGAATTGGGATACACTCAAGGCTTTTCAAGCGAAATCATCAATCAGTCAGAAAGGATTCGAAAAAAAACTGGTTTACGGTTCGGATTTTCCCTACCGCGACCATGAAAAATACTGCCCCCGTGACGAAGTGGGTGTCCAAACCCACGTTTCTTTTGCGCAAGGAGGTTTCAGCAATGTCTGGGGCGCCAACATGCTCCCTTACTGCTCCAATGATATTGACGACAAATGGCCTATTAAATCAAAGGAAATGGCCCCTCACTATGAATCTGTTCTTCAGTTTGTCCCGACAACAGGTGAGCATGATCATCTGGAGTCCCAGTTCCCATTACATACCACACAGGCCCAAGCCTTTCGTCGAAGCCGACAGGGTGAGCATCTTCACCGACAACTGTCCTCAAAACGTGATGAACTCCTGAAAAAAGGGTTCATCTTCGGCTCCTCCCGATTAGCCGTCGATCTCAATAAAAAAAGAGGCCTCCCCTGCGAATTTTGCGGCATGTGCCTTTATGGTTGTCCCAATGAACTGATCTATACGAGCCGTCACAGTCTCCAGGATTTATTGCAGGACAAGCGGCTGACTTACACCCCAGGAGTCATCGTCGAACGCGTCTCGGAAAGTGAGAACTCAGTGCTGATTGAAGCTCATTCAACACAAGGAGAAAAGCTTGAATTCAAGGGTGAGCGCCTTTTTTTGGCTGCTGGTCCGATTTCAACAACGAAGATCCTGCTCAAGTCGATGAATGCCTACGGCAGAACCTTCAAGATGCTGGATAGTCAGTACTTTCTTTTCCCATTTATCTCTTTAAAGGGGCAAAAGGATGTTGAACAAGAAAGGCTCCACACCCTTTCGCAGATTTTTATGGAGGTTGTTAACAAGGAGATCTGCTCCCGAACTGTGCATTTGCAGTTTTATTCCTATAATAACGCCTATCCCAAGGCATTTCAGTCGATGTTAGGTCGTTTCTATTCACTCTTTGAAAAACCAATACGACGGTTCATGGGGCGCGTTTATCTCGTACAGGGCTATCTTCATTCAGACTTTTCTTCTACCATCGATGTGAGTCTTGAAAAGGGGGATGAAGGTCTCGATCAATTGTCCCTTAAAAAAAATGTAAACGAAGAGGTAAAAATAACAATTCGGCGGATCTCAAAATTTCTCCTCCGACAATGGAAACTGCTTGGAGGGGTCCCCGTGATTCCAAAGACTCAAATTTTTGCCCCGGGGGCAAGCAACCATATTGGGGGAACCTTCCCCATGAGGGAGAAGCCGCAAAGGACATTTGAAACAGATCGCTTGGGACGCTTGAAGGGATACTCGAGGGTACATGCCGTCGACTCATCCATCTTTCCATCGATTCCTGGTACGACAATGACACTCACCACAATGGCAAATGCTTATCGTATCGGCATGGAGTCTCCGAATTAAACATGAGGAAACCAAGGGAGGTAAGCTGTGGGATTTGATGTTCATATTACAAGAAAAGATGATTGGTTCGACAAGACCAATAACATTTCCTTACAGGAATGGGTGGAATATCTGGAAAAGGATCCGGAAATGCAATTGATCGATCAGGATAAAAAACTGCCCGCGGCCCTTTTTAAGGGTGATGGGCGTGCCACCTGGATCGCACATCCAAACTCTTCAAATAGCGATGAGCCGGTGATCTTTAAATATCTCAGCGGAAACATCACGGTCTTCAAGCCGGACCAGGAGATATTAAAAAAGATGTTTCGAATCGCCGAGGCCCTCAAGGCTAAAGTTCAAGGCAATGAATGTGAAATTTATGGCAAAGACGGCACTACGGACTGGGGAGGCCTGATGTCAGATAAAAAGGCATGGTGGCAGTTTTGGAGGTCATGAGACATTCTGCTTGATTCTTTTCGGCCTGATGATAGATTGAGGAATAAATTTTTATGACAAAACGTAAGATAGTTCTGGTTCGACCCTTCATTCGTGAGTATGTCAATAGCCAATCGTCAGAGAGTTTTGAGTCAAACATTGGCTTAGTTCCTCCGCTGAACATCGTTTGCTTGTCTGGAGCGGTACGAGAAGCGGGTCATGAGGTCCTCATCTACGATTGTGAACGATCAGATTCAACTGAGGCAGGATATCAAAAATTCTTAAAGGAACATAATCCGGATGTCATTGGGATCAGCATTATGACCCCTAATTTTCATGGTGCGCATCATTCAGCAAAATTAGCCCGGAAGGCGGTCCCCAATGCAAAAATTATTTGTGGTGGAACCCATTTAACCATTTTCCCAAAAGAGACATTGGAATATTCTGAATTCGATTACGCCTTCTCCGGCGAAGGAGAAGGGCCATTAGTTCAATTTCTAGACAATCTCGATTCTTTAAATGAGGCTGAAATACCCGGCTTCGTCTGGAGAAAAGGAGATGAGATTATTGCAAATTCTGACGAGGCAATGAACGAAAATTTGGATGTTCTCCCTCTGCCAGCTTATGACCTTTTGGATTTGGATTTTTATCAAATGCCTAATTCAGACAAACGCCTCATCTCGTTGTATCTGTCACGTGGCTGCCCCTATAAATGTGGGTTTTGCTACAGAAATCCACAACTGCTCCAGGTCCGGTTCAAGAGTGTCGATCGAGCCCTGGAAGAGATCGGTCTGCTTGTTGAAAAATATGGAATCAAATCAATTAATTTTGTGGATGAGACAATCTCGATCAAGAAAAAATGGTTCCTCGAGTTCTGCGAGAAACTTGCCGCAAAAAATTGGGATTTAAAGTGGCAATCGCCAACCCGGGTCACAAGCATTGATGAAGAAATTGTGAAGGCGGCAAAAAAGGCGGGTTGTCATACGTTCCGATTTGGTCTTGAATCAGGCTCCCCAAGGATTTTGGAGAAAATTGACAAGCATATTAATCTGGAGGCGACAAGAAGGGCGGTAAAGCTTTGCAGGCAATATGGGATCAAGACGGTTGGCTATTTCATTGTCGGGTATTTAGATGAAACACCTGAAACGATACAGGAGACCATCCGATTTGCAAAGGCATTGAAGCTGAGTTATGCGGCCTTTTTCCCGGCAACACCTATGCCGAATACGGCGCTCTTATACGAAAGCGAGGCCCGTGGCTTAGTGCCAAAGGATTATTGGAGAAACTTCGTGCTCGGGAAAACTCTGGAGCCACTTCCTTTTGTCTACCCAAACGCTGGGGATTGGGCAGCAAAGGCTTACAGAAGCTTTTATTTTTCACCAAAATACGTGCTACGCCAGATGAAGGAGTGGGATTTTTACAAAAAACTGCCCAACAATATCAGGGTGGCGTGGGACTTCTTGACAATGAAATATCATCGGCAGCAAATATCGATCACATCCTTGCGGCATGTGTAACAATCTAAACTAGACTCTCTAAACAACTTAAATCAAATGACCACCACCAGGCAATCTTTTGCTATCACTGGGGCCAACGGTTATCTAGGGACCTTTCTCGTTAAATTTTTAAGAGACAAGGGACACCGAGTCATAAAACTTGGCCGAAACCTGTCGCCCAATGAGAAAGAGGTGTACCCTTATCACCTCGGAGAGACGGTCTCCCCTGATTTCCTGAGAGAGATCGATACCCTGATACATTGCGCCTACGACTTTTCGGCAGTAACAAAGGAAGAAATTTTTAAGTCTAATGTAGGGGGCTCTATCAAGCTCTTCAACGAGGCTTCACAGGCCGGTGTTCCCAAAATTGTTTTCATATCCTCCATGAGTGCCTTCCCCGGTTGCCTATCACTTTATGGACAGGGAAAGCTTGAAGTGGAGAAAAAATCGGCCCCTTTAGGAGTGATCAGCATACGCCCCGGCATGATTTATGATGAAAGCCCCAAGGGGATTGTCGGGATTATGGATAAAATTGTCCATTCATTGCCATTGATCCCCCTTATTGGAAAGGGGGATCAACCTCTTTTCTTTTGCCATGTAGAAGACCTGGCACACCTGGTTTTAGAAATTGCCGAAGGGCGTATTCCAAGACCTGTGAAACCAATTATTGCAGCCCATCCTAGCGGGAAGACGTTTCAGCAAATGTTTGAGATCCTTGCGAATAGGCGCCAGAAAAAGGTGGCAACGATCCCTTGCCCCGCCTGGATCCCTTGGCTACTGCTCAAGACCCTCGAAAAAATAGGTCTTCGACTTCGTTTAAAGAGCGATAATGTTGTGAGTTTGACCTCTACACTTTCAAACCCTGACTTTACTTCCCTTCATCCTGCTGGGACTCAATTTAGAGCTTTCACTTAATGAGCAATCGATTCCCATACTTCTTGAAAAGAAAAATCTTCTATATGGCCGCTCTTGTGGGAGCGCTGGTGATCCTCCCCAATATCCTTGCCCCCTGTCTTCGCTCCTATCATTTAAGCCACGATCCCAGCGCCGTAGACGTCTGGTCAAATAATGGTCGTCCAACCAACATTGCACCTTTTGATCATTTTACTGGCGCCTTGCCTTATTTGGCAAAAATCAAAGAGGTCTCCGAGCATGGTCTCCCCTATGATCCTTTCATTTTTGAAAACATGAAAAATTTTGGTAACACCCTTTCCGATGCCCTGCCATTTACAGTTCTTGGGTTTTTAAACAAATGCCTCAACAACCTCGATCTGACGGTCATCGTTTACACTTTTCTCCTTATGTTTATCTCAACCATCTTGATCTACAAAATTATGATGCAGGCGACCTCAGATGAACTTTTTAGTCTTTTCTCCAGCTTCTGGGTGAATCTTTTTATCATTTGGTATTATTTTGACTACGATCTCTTTTTCCAGTCACCCCTGAAGATGGCTCTCCGAACCCTGAACTATCTTTTTCCTGTTTTCCCCAATATCTCAGACAGTGTGGGTCCAGACAAAACCCTCTATGTGTTTACAAGGGCCATGTTCTTTTTGGCGATTTATCTCTTCTTGAAAGTCATCAGCAAGCAAAAATGCGGGAACCGACTCGCACTAGCATCGGGATTCCTTGGCGGATTACTTGCCATCACTCACTGGATCGAATTAGGACATTATCTTGCTGCCGTACCCCTTTACTCTTTCGGGCAATGGATAAGAACAAGAAAAATTCAACGTTCAGTTATCCTCTCTTATGCGATCACTCTCCTCCTTGCCATTCCAGTCATTCTCATGCGCGGTTCCTTCTTCTTTCATTCAGATTCCGATCCTGACATCATCAGAATTGCTCGAATCGCAGAGCACGAACCGGGGAGATATTTTTTCTTGCCCTCCTTTCTATTTCTCGCTGTTTATCTTATTGTGGTCTTCCGAAACAGAAAGATCGACGATCCCACAGTTCTATGGATAGCCGCCATCATTGGCTCTGCCTTTCCCTTTAGCAACATACAATTAATTACCGGTTACGAATTTTCTCTCTCACATTGGCAAATCTTCGGAAATGTCTTTCTTGTTATGCTCCTATTGATTGTCGTGTATCGTTGGCTTCTCAAACGAATATCAATGCAGTCATGCTATGCCGCTTTTCGTTACTCCATCGTTATTTTAGCTGTTCTGATGTTAAGCCGTGGCATCATGCTGGCAAAGGATCGCTACACCTTCTCGGCATTGCCAAGGGATTACGAAGAGGCCTTTGATTTTCTGAACGATCATACAGAAGAGGATTCGGTTGTGGTCACTCTGAGCTCTGAAATGATCATCGATATCCCTCTTTTCACCCACAACAAAACTCTTATCGCTCATGCCAGTGCCATTCTCTCTGATATTTCTATTCAAGAAAATACCCGAAGATTAATGTACGCGCTCTCTCTCTATGGAATCAATCGAGAGTATTTTCTGGAGAAACACTTTATGAACCTTGATCTTTACAATGAAGTTCATAAAAGATTCTTTGTTGCAGAAAAATTCCGCCGGGACCTATTAACACGGTCCCTTTGGGAAAAAGCACATGTGTATGACACCACTCCCAATGTTCTTATTGGAGCTGATGCCATGCGCCAGCTTTTAGAAACAACGCAAGTACCGAGTCCGGGAACCTTCCGCGCGGATTATGTGATGTTCACTCATCTTGAGAGGGAATATGTTACCGAAGAGAGTGTATTTAAAAAAGGGTGGGAGAAGCTTTTTAAAAATAAGTCAGTGAGCCTTTATAAAATTAACAGGTGAAGATTTAATATGAGCTTTACATCAGATGAACTTATTCGATTTATCGAACGAGCACGAAAACTGAAGCTGCTGCTCATTGGCGACTTTATGGTCGATTGTTACCTTTGGGGGGAAACAAATCGGATTTCTCCGGAGGCACCTGTCCCCGTCGTCTCTGTCTCAAAGGAAGAACGAACATTTGGCGGTGCTGGAAACGTCCTAAAAAATCTAATCCCCTATGAACCGAAAATTGTTGTTGTCACGATATTTGGCAAGGGTGCTTACGATGATTTTGCCCGCAAGGAGCTCACGAGGTTAGGGGTCCCCCTTGATGGAATCTTAACGGATCCGGACCGCCCTGTTGGAATCAAAACCAGAGTTCTTGCCGGTTCACAGCATCTCCTCCGAATTGACCGAGAAAAAGCTGAAGCCATCTCACCTCAGTGGGAAAACCAAATCTTGAAGAAAGTGGATCAGATGATTGATCAGTGCGATGTTGTCCTTGCCTCTGATTATGGAAAAGGAATTTTAACCCCGAAGGTTCTCTCTCATCTCATTAAATCCGCTGCAAAACATGAAGTCCCACTTCTCATTGATCCTAAAGGATATGATTACAAGATCTATAGAGGCTGCTTTCTCATAACCCCTAATACCAGGGAAGCAGAACAGGCAGTTGGTTTTCCTATCCGAAATGAATCTGATGTAGAAAAGGCGGGTCGCAAACTCCTCAGAGAAACGGGAGCCAATGCTATTCTGATAACCCGAGGTAAAGAGGGCATGACCCTCTTTGAGAGAAATACTAAATCCTGTTATGTTCCCGCCATGGCAAAGGAGGTCTTTGATGTCACTGGAGCGGGAGATACTGTCCTGGCCTTCTTGGGACTCGGAATCGGAATGGGATTCCCTCTCCGCAAGACGGCAGAACTTGCAAACACCGCAGCCGGGATTGTCGTCGGGAAACTTGGGGCCGCTACAGCGACCCCCAATGAGCTTATTGAATCAACAACTGGGCCAAACCTCTTCCATCAGAAGATTAAACTGAAAGAAGAATTGTCAACTCTTGTCCAAGAGTTGCAAAAGAAAGGGAAAAGGGTCGTCTTTACCAATGGCTGCTTTGATCTTATTCATCCGGGTCATCTCTCCGTCCTCGAAAAGGCAAAGGGGAAAGGGGATGTTTTGATCGTCGGGCTCAATAGCGACCAATCTGTAAAAAAACTCAAAGGAAATGGACGGCCTATCCAAAAGCAACAGGACCGGGCTCAAGTTCTTTCGGCATTGGCCTATGTCGATTACGTAACTATTTTTGATGAACTCACGCCGGATCTTCTTATTCGGAACCTCCGTCCGGATCTTTTAGTGAAAGGGGGGGATTACGATCCAAAGAAGATCGTCGGTAGCGATTTTGTCCGCTCGATTGGTGGGAGCGTTGAAACAGTCCCTTTTATTGATAACCACTCAACATCAGAAATATTAGGAAGAATTCAGTCGATACAAGAAGAGAAAAACAAATGGGTGTCAACCAAATAGAATCAATTCCTTGCCAAATTTGCCGTTCAGAGCGGTCCAAAGTGGCTGTTGAAGTCTCTGGCTACACCTTTGTCCGTTGCCTTGAATGTAACCTTTACTATGTCAACCCACAACCGTCTACTGAAGAATTGGAACATCGTTATGCTGAGTATTATTTGGATCATCAATGGCAAAATGGCGAAGCAGATTTTAACCGGAAAATTCTCAAAATTGTTTCTTCTCTTAAGTCGAACGGTTCTGTTCTTGATATTGGTTGTGGAAATGGACAGCTTTTATCTTTCTTCAAGCAAAAGGGTCACCGCACAGTGGGGTGGGAAATCAGCCGTGGGAAGGGAGTTGAACATGCCGAAAAAGTTTACGGTTTGGAAATATTTGTTGGGACACAAGATGAATTCAGAAAACAGTATGGTTCTCAACAAAATTTCGACATTTGTATCTTGTCGAACGTTCTGGAACATTTAAAAAACCCTTTTGTGGTTCTCGAGGAGATTCATCGTCAATTAAAAGACGACGGCTTGCTCGTGATCATCGTCCCAAATCTCTTTTTACATCTTCTTGTGGGACGCCTTCGCCAGTGGCTTGGGAAAAGTGATCCGTTTCTTATTGAGAAAAAACCCCCGCCCCTTGTTGCCTTTGATGCCCCACTGCACTTAACCGCCTTTTCTCCAGGAACTTTGAAAAAAATGCTTGCTAAGGCAGGTTATCAAACAACTCTTATGAGACATGCCCCGGCCGTTTTCTCAGGGAAATTAGGCTTTGTTGTAAAGGATTTACTCAAGAGATTGCTTGTTCCGCTCTCCAATACGATTAATTACCTGACAACCGGCAAGGTTTTAATTGGTTATTCGATTCTCGCCATTGCTAAAAAACTTGAGAAAAAATCATCCAAGGAAATGCAGACTTATATTGACTCTCAGTGAGCTAAGCTGCTAGCCCGTTGGAGAACCAAAGAGGAGGTAGACGATGAGCAAATACAATTTCGACGGCCTTTTCATCTTCGAAATGGCTAATAATCACCAAGGTGATCTTGAGCATGGATTGAGGATCATCAATGAAGTGGCAAAGGAGGCCTATCATGCCGATGTTCGGGGGGCCTTTAAGTTTCAGTTTCGTGACCTGGATACCTTCATTCATCCAGATCACCAGTCAGGTTCCACGAATAAGCATATTCCTCGTTTCCTCTCGACCCGGCTCTCTCAAGATCAATTCAAGACCCTCTTCGATGAAGTCCGTAAACGAGGACTCGTCACGATCTGTACCCCCTTTGACGAGACCTCAGTCGATCATATTGTCAGACAAGGTATAGAGATCATCAAAATTGGAAGTTGTTCAGCAAAAGACTGGCCACTTCTTGAAAAAGTTTCGCAAACAGGAAAGCCAGTAATCTGCTCCACAGGCGGTCTGGAAATCGCTGATATTGATAAGCTTGTTAGTTTTTTTAACCATCGAGGTGTCAACTTCGCTCTCATGCACTGTGTCAGCAGTTATCCAACACCCCATAAAGACCTCTATCTGAACCAGATCGAGACAATGAAAAATAGATATTCTGGGGTCCCTATCGGTTTCTCGACACATGAAGCCCCAGATGATCCCACTCCAGTCGTTGTTGCTTATGCAAAAGGGGCTAGACTTTTTGAAAAACATGTCGCGATTCCCACGGATAAACATAAGATCAATTCCTACTCAGCAACTCCCGAACAGATAAGGAAATGGCTTGAGGCCTATCGCAAGGCTGTTGAAATCTGTGGCGCACGTACCCGAAGACCGATCACGCGTGAAGAGGAAGCTGACCTGAATACCTTAAAGAGAGGGGTCTATGCTCGGACCCCGATAAGAAAAGGACAATCGGTCAAAGCAGAGGATGTCTTCTTTGCCATGCCCTTGCAGGAAAAGCAGCTCAAGAGTGAGGTGTGGCGTGAGGGAATTATTGCAGATGCCGACTATGAAAAAAACCAGCCCCTTGCAACCCATCTTGTTAGTGAAACGCCCACACGGAAGGAAATCATTTATTCAATGATTCATGAGATCAAGGGGATGCTCAATGAGGCGAAGATACCGATTGGGCGTGAGTTCTACATTGAGATGTCACATCATTATGGTGTCGAGCGATTTCGAGAATTTGGAGCCATTCTGATCACTGTGATCAATAGAAGTTATTGCAAGAAATTGGTTATTCAACTTCCTCATCAGGCACATCCGAATCATTTCCATAAAAGGAAAGAGGAAACCTTTCAGGTCCTCTGGGGAGAGCTAGAGATCGAAGCGGAGGGGGTTAAGAAAACTCTATATCCAGGGGATCTCTACCTTGTTCAAGCCGGTGTTTGGCATAGTTTCAGTACAAGAACAGGCGTGATTTTTGAGGAAATCTCAACGACAGCCTTTAACGACGACTCCTTTTACGAGGACAAAACCATCGCCTCCATGAAACGGGAGGAGAGGAAGACACAGCTTGAAAACTGGGGGAGATATTACTTCTATCAGGAGAACGGAACCCTCCATGAGTGAGGCATTGAAAAAACAAATTTTTCCTGAACCGATTCCCCAAAAGAAGTCAAAGGTCTGCGTCGTCATGCCCGCTTACAATGCCGCGAGCACACTCGTTCGCACCTATCGTGCGATCCCACCAGGATCTGTTGATGAAATGCTTCTTGTCGACGATGCGAGTTACGATGACACCGTTGAAATAGCCAAACTTCTCGGGATCAGAACAATTGTTCATGAAAAAAATAAAGGTTACGGGGGAAACCAGAAAACTTGTTACACCGACGCCCTAAGACAGGGGATGGACATTATTGTGATGCTTCATCCGGATTACCAGTATGATCCGGCTATTGTTCCGGAATTAGTCCGTCCTATTGCCGAAGGGAAGGCGAAGGTCGTGTTCGCCTCCCGTATGTTGGGTGACCCTCTCAAGGGAGGAATGCCTCTCTATAAATTTATTTTTAATAAATCCCTGACCGCTATACAGAATTTTGTCTTCGGAACCCATTACTCGGAATTTCACACGGGGTACCGTGCGTTTCATCGGAAGGCCCTTGAGGCGATCAATTTTCAGGCCAATTCAGATGACTTTATTTTTGATAACGAGATCATTGCCCAACTGATGATGAAGGGATTCAAGATCCATGAGATCCCGGTCATCACCCGCTATGCAAAGGATTCCTCTTCCGTTAGCTTCAAGAGAAGCGTTGTCTATGGTTTGAACATATTGATGGTCACACTGAAATATTTCCTCCATAAACGTGGTTGGCTTCACTTTTCTCTTTTCGAATAATTTCTATTTTTAAAGAATATCGTGTCTAAAAAACTACAGATCATTGTTTTGGCCGGCATCGTCTTGTTGGCTTTCGGCCTCAGAATTTACCGACTCTCAGACGATCTCCCTTATAATGATTTGGGCCCAACAGGCGCCTTTCTCCTCGATGAGGGTGGGTATCAGTTAAGCGCCTTTCACAAGGTTCGCCTTGGAGAATGGCAGCTTCCCGGAACCTATTATCTCGGCTGGACCATTAGAGGGTACCAACAGTGGGTTGCTGCATTTTTTAATCTTTTTGATCCCAACCTTTTTTCGGCACGTCTTGCCTCGGTCACAGCGGTCATGATTTCTTTCTTTCTTCTCCTCGCCTTTCTCTGGAAAAGGACCTCTGCAACTTTTATTCTTTTGTTCGGCCTCTTGGCTGCCATCAATTACCCGTTTGTCATGTGGTCAAAATTCGCTTCACCTTATCCGGTCGTCCTTCTGCCAGCAGCCCTTTTTTGTCTCTCCTTATCTTATGCCCTGGAACGACAAAGCATCTTCTGGAGCTTGTTGGCAGGCCTGTTTGTTGCCGTCATTGGAACCGTGAAAGAAACTTCTCTTTTTTTCTTCCCGATCGGCATTTTAGCCTGTCTGGCAACTCACCGGTGGCATTACAAATTGAACTGGCCCAGGGTGCTCTGGAACCCTCTCCTGATTAGTTTTACTGCAGGATTTATTATCCCTTATGAGATTTACAACGCTGTATATCTGGCACCCGCGAAAGGGGTCTGGTGGAATATTTCTGCCTATGATGCCCAGTCGGCCATTCAAGGTTATTTCCATCCTTCTTTAAAATGGGCTATTGAACTTCCCAAATCGTATGCCCGTTATGCCATTAAGGGCGGAGGTCTACTGCTCATCTGGGCAACCGCTTTTTGTGGCTGGGGCTATTTTGTTCGCCTCTTGCGTAGGTCGTCCTTCCCCTCGAAACAGATTTTACCCTTTTCCATTGTGATGGGGAGTTGGTTCATCCTGATGCCATTTCTTTTGGGAACGGTTAACTGTGTTGGGGGCGTGGGTGTCCAATCAGTTATATTATTCCTCCTTCCTGTCATTTATTTTGCTACCCTGTCTCTGTCTCTTCTTCTTGCTCAACAACAAAAAAAGGCACCTAGGACCCTTGCGTTACTGCTTCTCCTCCTGATGATCAGCGCGGATCTCTTCAAACACCAACGGTGGCTCTTTGCGGAAGAAATAGGTCGTCTTCATGAGACATCATCGCGCATTGCAGAAGCGGTAAAATCTGAAAAGAGCCCAAACGGGCCTGTCATACTCACTGTTGATTCGGCTTTCCTCTTGTTGCGACAACCTGAAATCAAATCGACCTACATAAGAAGCTTTCATACGGATACTCTCCCCACCATTGTTGCTCAGTGGAACCCTGATTTTCTTCTCTTGGAAAAATGGGGCAATCCCCGTTTAGAATCACAAGTCTTCGAAAAGATCTGCCAGACCCAATTTCACTGTTCACTGATGATGGAGTTGCCATTGGGCAACTTTGACAAAAAACCTCTCTCAGTCTCGCTTTATCGGTTATCTCAATCCCTCAACAAATCATGAATGCCCAGAAGAAAATTCTCCTGCTCGGTGCCAACGGTCAACTGGGACAAGATCTCTTAAAAGTAGCACCTGCCTCTTTTAAAATGATTCCAATGACCCATGCCGATCTTGAGCTGAAGGATTACAGCGCCGTCCAGAAAGCTGTCCGTGAACTCAAACCGGATTTCGTGATCAACACAGCTGCGTTCTTGAATGTCGATAAGTGTGAAGAAGAATGGCGCGAGGCGTTTGAAGTAAATGCCTTTGCAGTCAAAAATCTGGCAGAGACCTGTCGAGATCAGAATGCCGTATTGGTATCCATCAGCACGGACTATGTCTTTGATGGCAAGAAAGGACTTCCCTATACAGAAGAGGATTTACCAAACCCCTTGAACAATTACGGCTTGTCAAAACTGTTGGGTGAATACTTTGTCCAGATGATAGCCCCACGTCATTTTATTGTCCGCTCTTCCGGTCTCTATGGTCTCTCAAAAAGCAGTGTGAAAGGCACAAACATTGTAGAACTTTTCCTTAAAAAAGGACGGGAAGGAAAAGTTTCTGTCGTCACAGACCAAATTGTCAATCCAACGTATACGAAAGATCTTGCGACAGGTATCTTTCCTCTCCTTCAAACAGAGGCCTTTGGCCTCTACCATTTGACCAATAGTGGCTTATGCTCCTGGATGGATTTTGCCGAGGAGATCTTTCGCCAAAGAAAAATGGAGGTGCAGGTCCAGCCTATCAGCTATCAGGACTATCGTCGCCCGGCTGTCCGACCTCCCTATTCTGTTCTGGAAAGCAAACGCCTCAATTCCTTAGGTCTCCCGAACCTGAGACCGTGGAAAGAGGCCCTACAAGCCTACCTAAAGGAGAGCCCCAATGAATGACGAAACCAAAGTTTGTGTCATGGGAATGGGTTACGTCGGTTTGACCCTCGCCGTAGCTCTTGCAGATGTCGGTTATGATGTGACCGGCGTGGAAACAAATGAGGATGTTGTGCGTTCTCTTAACGATGGAATTCCCCACTTTCATGAAGAAAACCTCCAGTCACGCCTGAAAGAACAACTCAAGGAAAAGAGACTCAAAATTGTTAACCAAATGCCAGCGACCTCTTTTACTATTTATATTATTTCGGTAGGGACACCACTCCTTAAGGGTCAAAAGATTCCTAATCTCCAGTATATTGATCATGTTGTGGCGGATGTGGGTCGACATCTGAAAAAAGGGAGCCTTGTCTGTCTCCGATCCACAATTCCGGTTGGAACAACCCGCGCAAAAGTCATACCAGCTCTTGAATACCATTCCTCACTCAAAGCAGGCATTGATTTCCATGTGGCCTTTACACCTGAACGCACCATTGAGGGCAAGGCACTCGTTGAGCTGAGAGAAAATCCTCAAATCGTTGGCGGTCTGTCCCCCAAGTGCGTGGATATGGCGAGTGCCTTTTTTCATCGCTTGACACCAACTCTTATTACCAGTTCTTCCCTAGAGGCCTCGGAGTTTGTAAAGATCATTGATAACAGCTATCGGGATGTGCGGTTTGCCTACGCAAACGAAATAGCCTCCATCGCAGAAAAACTTAATTTAGATGCCACTGAGGTCATCCGCTCTGCCAACGTTCATTATCCACGAAACAATATCCCTGTTCCATCACCCGGTGTGGGGGGCGCCTGCCTGTCGAAAGATCCTCACATCCTGATCCATTTTTCCAAGGAAGCCGGATATTCTCCCGAACTGATTTCATCCGCAAGAAAGATCAATGAAGAGATGCCCCGACGGATCATCACTCGACTTGATCAAGAGATGAGAAAAATCGGTAAAAACTTGAATAATGCAACCGTCCTGTTGGCAGGATTTGCTTTCAAAGGGGACCCGGAAACCGCTGACCTGAGAGATTCAACATCCCTGTGGCTCCTGGAGGAAGTGGGAAAACACACACCTCATATCAAAGGGTATGATCCCGTCGTCTCGCACAAAGAGATTCAAAAATTAGGTATAACACCGGTCAATATGCCGGAAGGCGCTGATCAAGTCGATCTGCTCCTCATTGCCAATAATCACCGCTCCTATCGCAATTGGGATATGCATGAAATTGCGAAGCGGTTGCGGAAGCCTGCCATCGTTTATGATAGCTGGCGGATGTTGAACAAACAGGTGGTGAGTCGTTTAGAGGGAATTACCTACTTGGGAACCGGAATATGAGCAAAATCTTGATTACGGGAGCGGCGGGATTCATTGGATACCATCTCGCCTCCTCGCTTGTAAGGCAGGGACATTCACTGACACTCGTCGATAACCTGAAACGGGGACAAAGGGATCAGGATTTTGAATCGCTTCTGAACCAACCGAAAATCAAGTTTCTGGCACTCGACCTCACGGAAAAGGAATCTTTTAAAAAGTTAGAAGGGGAATATGATTTTATTTATCACCTGGCCGCAATCAACGGAACCAAAAACTTTTATACGATTCCGGATCAGGTGATAAAGGTCAACGTCCTCTCCACACTCTATCTCCTCGATTGGATGCGTAAAAACAGTAAAGCAAAAATCCTCTACTCTTCGTCCTCCGAAACTTATGCCGGCACCACTGAGCTCGTCGAGGGGCTGATCCCTTCACGAGAGGATATTCCACTCTGCATTGAAGATATTACGAATGTTCGTTGGTCTTATGGGGCCAGCAAGCTTCTGGCCGAATCCGCCCTTTTCTCCTTTGCCAGAGTTCAACCACTCCGTTTCTCAATTGTTCGTTATCACAACATTTATGGACCAAGAATGGGATTTGATCATGTCCTGCCACAATTTTTCGAAAGGATCTTCAAGGGAGAATTGCCGCTCAAGGTTTTTGGAGGGCAAGAAACACGTTCTTTTTGTTATGTTTCAGATGCCGTTGCTGCGACAGAGCGTGTTATGATGAGCGAATCGGCTAATGGTCAGATAGTTCATATCGGCAATTCAGATGAATTAAAGATACGAGATCTGGCCAAACTCGTGTTGGAGATATGTAACAAACCAACTGATATCATCATTGAAAAAGCTCCTGAAGGGTCGGTCAAGCGTCGTTGCCCTAATACGGAAAAGCTGAAAAAGCTGGGCCATCAATCCATCGTGACTCTGAAAGAGGGGCTCGAAGAAATGAGACTCTGGTATCAAAAACGATTTATCGAAGGTCAAGCTGCATGAACACAGCAGTTCTTTGCGGCGGGACCGGCTTTGTGGGTCGCCATCTAGGAGGGCGGCTGGAGAAACTCGGATGGAGAGTCGTTTCATTAGGCCGGTCTTCAGATGAAAAGGAACTTGAAACAGTTCTTCACGAGGCCAATCTTGTCTTTCATCTTGCCGCTAACATTGCTGTCCAGAAATCACTGGAAGATCCTGAATCTTTTATACGAGAAAATACGGAAGTGACTCTCAAGATTGTCCGGTGCCTGAGAAAGAATGAAAGAAAACTGCCTGTTTGTTATCTCTCCTCTGACCGTATTTACGGCTCCTCTCGGGAAAGAGTCACCGAGGAAACCCTCCCCTCCCCGATCGATCCCTATGGAGCCAGCAAATTGATTTCCGAGGAGATTCTCAGGGCTTATTCCCAATGCTATGGAATTCCGGTGGTTGTTATCCGGGCCTCAAATCTTTACGGACCTCGTCAAAGGCCTATCCAGCTGATTCCTTCTCTGATCAATGAACTTAAAAAAGGAACAAAAAAGACGAAGGTAGGGAATCTCTCTGTCAGGAGAAATTTTCTCTATATCGATGATCTTATGGAAGGGGTCTTGCGAATTATTCAGCACGGTTCTCCTCAAGGGGAAACTTTCCAGGTTTGGAATCTCTCGGGGGAGGAGTGCGAAATGACCGAAATCGTCCGGCTGATTCAAGAATTGTCAAAAAAAATATGGGGGCATTCAATTGAAATTGAGAGTCATCCCTCCCTCTTTAGACCAGAAAAAGATCAGGTGGGGGGAAACATTTCCTATGACAAAGCAAAAAAAATATTGGATTGGCACCCTCAAGTTGGCTTACGAGAGGGTATAGAAAGAACTTTGGAGATAGAAAGGGAGCTCCCATGACGATGATAAAGTTTCAGGAAGAGATTCAACCGCTTCTCCAGGAAGAGTTTTCCAAGAGAAGGGATAACAAGTCCAATCAGATGGAAGGGAAGACCCGGATTAGCGTCGGTTATCCTGTCTACGGTGTCGAGGAAGTTATGGCTGCCTTGGAAACGCTGTTAGACTTGAGACTCTCACAAGGGGAAAAAACCGAGGCGTTTGAAAGACAATTCGCCGCTTATGTGGGAATGCCATCCTCGATTGCCGTGAATTCCGGTTCATCGGCCAACCTTCTCGCTCTGAATGCCCTGATCGATTGCGGCTATCTGAAACGAGGCGATGAGGTCATTGTTCCAGCGGCCACCTTCGCCACGGTTTCTTCCCCCATTTATCAGCTGGGACTCGTTCCGGTTTATCTGGATGTTGACGAAAGCTCTTGGTGTCTCGATCCTCTGGAAATTGAAGCGGCTCTCACGAAGAAAACAAAACTGATCATGCCGGTTCACAATCTCGGTTTCCCGGCAAATATGGAAAGGATCATGAAAATTGCGAATCGACACAGTCTTCTTGTTCTCGAAGACTGCTGTGAATCCCACGGCGCCGAATGGCAAGGGAAAAAAGTTGGTTCTTTCGGACTCGTGAGCACCTTGAGTTTTTTTGTGGCACACAACATCACCACGGGCGAGGGAGGAATGATCTTTACTCGAGATCCACAACTGGAGGCCGCACTCCGTTCCCTGCGAGAGTTTGGTCGTCTTCGAGGACACCCAACCCGCTTTTATTCTGATGAGATCCTGAAAGACTACGATCACCGTTATGTCTTTACCCGACTTGGGTTTAACGTTCGGATGACGGAAATGGTAGCAGCCCTCGGTTTGGTGCAACTCAATAAACTAGAATCTCTTAATAAACGGCGGCGTGAGATCGCTGGAAGGCTCTTGAGAGAAATCGAGCCCTTTGGTGAATCAATACGTTCTCTCACACCTACCCCTGGAACCCTTGCTGCCTATTATGGATTCCCTTTGATCGTTAAGGAAAATTCTTCCTTCACTCGACGAGAGCTTTGTGAGCACCTGGAAGCTCATGGAATTGAAACCCGTGCCATGATGGGCGGCTGTCTCCCAGACCAACCAGGCTTCCGGAATCTCTCTCATCGAATTGTGGGGAAACTCGAAAGGTCCCGTCGACTGCGGGATCATGCCTTCTTCATCGGATGTCACTCCGGTATTCAGGAAGAAGGGGTCAGTCATATTACAAAAACGTTAAGCCAATTTTTAGAAAAACACTCAAGGTAAAACCATGCCAAAAAAAACCCTTGTTATTATCCCAACCTATAACGAATCACTGAATATCACCCGCCTGATCGACTCCATTCTGGCAGAGGAAACGGGTGACTTTAAATTTGACGTCCTGGTGGTGGATGATTCCTCCCCTGACGGCACTGCGGACCTCGTCACCAAGCATCCACAACTGGGTCAAAAGGTCTGGCTCGCTGTCAGAAAGGTAAAAGACGGCCGAGGCGGGGCTGTCCTCGAGGGGTTTCGTTATGCCCTTAACAAGGAAGGCTATGATTTCGTGATCGAAATGGATTCTGACTTTTCGCATGATCCCAAGGAGCTAATCTCTCTGGTCAAAGCGGGAAGTTCAAACGACTTGACCGTTGCGTCCCGCTATCAGCCGGGGAGCAAGATTCTCGGCTGGGGAATCAAAAGAAAACTTTTCAGCGCCATGGCCAATTTTTATGCACGCTCAGTCCTCCGGATCCCTTTGAGTGATTACACCAATGGTTACCGATGCTACAAACTTGGCCTTCTTCGCAAACTCGATTTTTCAAAGGTTCACGCCAAGGGATATATCGTGATGAGCGAGTTGGCCTATCAATTTTACCTCCGAGGAGCGAAAATCGGGACAATCCCGTCGATCTTTGTGAACCGAACTCGGGGGGGATCGAACCTGGACCTCGCAGAGATTTCCGAGGCGTTTTTTGCCGTTCCAAAAATCTATTGCAAGTACCGTAACGAACGCCGTCAACAATGCCTCCGATAACTAATCCTTGTTTTGTCTGCCGGGGTTCTTCCTTTCAAAGGCAGCTAACCCCGCTTGACTCTTATTCTCTTCTTATTTGCGATGTCTGCGGCCAGGGGAGGACCGTTCCATTTCCTTCTTCCGAAAACTTTCAAAAACTATACTCGACGGATACCTATCGGGCGAATGGCAAAAGATTTATCAAGCCAATGGAGTGGATGATCCGTTACTTCCGCCAAAAACGGCTCGAAAAAATAAGACGCTATGCGACGCAAGGGACCCTTCTGGACATCGGTTGTGGCGGTGGTCAATTCCTCGTCTTTCTCCGGGAGAATGGATGGCAAGTGGCGGGAATTGAAGTCAATGAAGAGATGGCAACTTATGGCCGGGAATCTCTAAATCTGAATATTAAAACAGGTGACCTTCAGGAAGCTGGCTTTAGCGAGAACACATTCGATGTGATTACTCTCTTTCATGTTCTTGAGCATATTCAGGACCCGATAGTGACACTGCGTGAGTGCTATCGGATTCTGAAACCAGGAGGGCTTCTAGTCATTGCGGTTCCGAATTTTAACAGCTGGCAATCACGATGGACGAGAAAGCACTGGTTCCATCTGGATGTTCCGCATCATCTGCATCACTTTTCGGCTAAAACACTCCAAAACTTCCTTGAGGAAAATTCATTTAGGGTTGGTGAGGTTGAACATTTTTCTCTGGAGCAGAATCCGTTCGGATTTCTCCAGAGCCTTCTGAACTGGTCGCATATGGGACACAATGCGCTCTATGACACGCTCAAGACAAAAAGACTGCGGGCCAAATTTTCCTGGAAATTGATTCCAACTTTCGCTCTCCTTCCAATTCTCTTGCCCATTTCGCTTTTTGCCTCCATCTTGGAGTCGCTTTCAAGGTGCGGAGGAACGATTGAAGCTTACGCACTTAAGACGATACCTAAGGAGAAATTAACATGAAGGCCCTTGTCTTATCCGGTGGCACCGGCACCCGTCTGAGGCCACTCACCCATACGGGAGCCAAACAGCTCCTGCCGGTCGCAAACAAGCCGATCCTTTTCTATGTTATTGAAAAGCTTAAAGCCTGCCATATCGAAAATATCGGTGTCATTATCTCACCAGAAACAGGACGTGAGGTTCGCAAGGCATTGGGAGACGGCAGCCGCTTTGGAGTTCAATTTCATTTTCTGGAACAAGATGCCCCTCGGGGACTTGCCCATACGGTTCAGGTTGCGGAGGATTTCTTGGCCAACGATCCTTTTGTGATGTACTTGGGAGATAATTTGATCGGGAGCCCGATCAGCCGCTTTGTCGAGAGGTTTCAACAAAGGAAATCTGACGCCCATGTGCTTCTCAAGGGAGTCGAAAACCCCTCGGCCTTTGGCGTCGCCGAAACGGATGAGGAAGGAAATGTCAAGAGACTGGTTGAGAAACCAAAAGTTCCCCCTTCAAACCTTGCCCTAGTGGGGCTCTACATTTTTTCTCCGGAGATCCATAAGGCGACACGTGCCATCAAACCTTCTTGGCGTAATGAATTAGAAATTACCGACGCGATCCAGTGGCTCGTTGATCATCAACGGCCAGTAACGAGCGAGATCCTTGAGAGCTGGTGGCTCGATACAGGGAAAAAGGATGACATCCTTGCCGCTAATACGGCCGTCCTGGACGACTGGATCCAAAGGCAGATAGATGGCGAGGTCGATTCTCTCTCCCAGGTCAATGGGCGTGTCCAACTCGGCAAGGGGAGCAAAGTCATTAATAGCACCCTTCGCGGTCCTATCGTCATTGGCGAGGGGGTAACTGTAGAAAACAGTTTTATCGGTCCGTTCACAAGCATCGGGAATCAGAGCCGGATTATTGATGCGACGATCCAGCACTGTGTTCTTTTGGAGGAATGTCAGGTAGTCGGTATTAACAGGCTTGAGGATAGCATTTGCGGCCGAAAGTCTATTGTCAGGGCCGCTGGAAACAAATCGAATGGTCATCGACTTTTGATTGGTGATGATTCTGTTGTTGAGGTTAAGTAAATGAAAATTCTTGTAACCGGAGGAGCCGGCTTCATCGGCTCCAATTTTATTCGCTACTGGCTGGAACACCATCCGGCGGATAGCCTTGTCAATTTTGACAAATTGACCTATGCGGGCCATCTCTCCACCCTGAAGGATTTCGAGAACAACCCTCGCCATCGTTTTTTTGAAGGAGATATTCAGAATCCGGACGCGATCGCAAATGCAGCAGAAAAGGGGATTGACGCAATTGTTCACTTTGCAGCGGAATCCCATGTCGATCGAAGCATCTATGGGCCGATCGATTTTGTCAGAACCAATGTGTTAGGGACGACCCATCTCCTGGAATGGACACGACAACATCCTCAAACTCGTTTTGTTCTAGTCTCGACTGATGAGGTCTATGGTTCTCTCTCCCTCGAGGATCGATCCAAAAAATTCAAATGGGGCGATCCGTATCAGCCACGAAACCCCTATGCCGCTTCAAAGGCATCGGCCGACCACCTCTCGAGGGCCTATCACCATACTTACGGTCTCGATATTATGATTACCAACTGCACAAACAACGTCGGTCCCTACCAAGATCCGGAGAAATTCGTCCCGCTTTCTATCACGAACCTTTTGGAAGACAAACCGATCCGAATTTATGGAGATGGGAAATATATCCGTGACTGGCTTTGGGTAGATGACCACATCATGGGGATCGAGAAGGTCCTTCTAAAAGGCAAGAGGGGTGAGACCTATCTGTTCGGCGGAAAGAGTGAAATTGATAATCTATCGTTGGCGAAACGAATCCTCGCCAAACTGAAAAAACAGGAGTCGGCGATTGAATTTGTTTCCGATCGCCCTGGTAATGATCGACGTTATGCCATGGACTACTCAAAAACACTCAAAGAGTTGGACTGGCAGCCGACTCTCGGGATTGATGAAATTTTGGACAAGACAATTGCTTGGTATCAGGAAAACAGCTGGTGGTGGAAACCGATCAAGGGACGAAAGGAAGGAGTGGTGATCACCCATGGATAAATCAATTCTTACAGACATATTAGTGGATGAGGCAGCCAAGGCAAGCCACCAACAAGAATATGGAGAGAAAAAGAAGATCGAGGGATCGATGCTGGTCGAACTCCCTGTTTTCCGCGGCGATGACGGTTTTTTTGTGGAGCTAGCACGATTAACGGGCCAGGCCGAGACCACCAAGCCTCTTCCACCCCTTTCAGTGGCCCAAATCAATTATTCGGAAACGGTTCCCGACCAGATCAAGGCATGGCACTATCATCTCAAACAGGACGAAATCTGGCTGATTCCGCCAACCACAAAACTGATCGTCGGCCTCTTGGATCTGCGCCGCTCCTCACCGACCAAAAATCAAGTCTTGCGCTACTCCTTGGGACAAGGAAAGATGCAGGCACTTTTGATACCGCGAGGGGTCGCGCATGGCCTTTCCAACCCGTACCCCCAACCGGCTGGGCTCTTTTACCTTGTCAGCAATACCTTTGATGGAACAGACGAGTGGAGACTCCCCTTTGATTTTTCGGTTGGAAAGGAATTTTGGCAGATACAAACTGGTTAATAATGAATAAAAAACTGATTCTTATTTTTTTCGTCGCACTTGCCGTTCGGGTCGCCCTCTTGGTCCACGTGGGAGATTCTTTCGAACCCGATCATGGCCAACTCGCCAACTTGGTTAATTGGAGAGAGGGGCATGGGCTTTCAGACACCATCACCCAAGCTGATGGGAGTCTCACCTACCAACCCACGGCACGCGATCTCCCTGGTCATGGCATCATCATTCTAACCTTGTGGGAATTGACAGGAACACGAAGCATCCTGCCCATAAAAATTCTGCAAATATTTCTTGATTCCTTGATGGTTTTTCTTCTTTACGGGATCGGGAAAAAAATCTTTAATGAAAAGATAAGTCTCCTTGGGGCCCTCTTTTACAGTCTCTATCTGCCCGCTGCAACCCTAGCGGTCTGGCCGCGCCGCGATGCGTGGGTTAGCTTCGGAATCATAACAGCGATCTATCTTTTTCTTCGCTACCTCGAGAATCAAAAATGGAGGACTTGCTTCGGGGTGGGACTTGTTTTGGCCTGGACCAGCTATTTCAGGTCGACCATGATTCCAATCCCTTTGCTTTTTGGGTATCTTATTTCCCTCTTTCATGGCTGGAAAAAATCGCTGACCCCTACCGTACTCATGGGGATACTCATTCTCTCTGCTCTTCTGCCTTGGGGAATTCGAAACTACAAGACATTCAACGGAAAAATGATCCTTACCGAAGTTAACTTTTACCAGTCGATGTGGGAGGGGTTTGGCCAATTTCCAAATCCCATGGGGGCAATCAATCATGACGCGTTGACGGAAAA
Organism: Deltaproteobacteria bacterium; assembly: GCA_016180845.1. Lineage (NCBI taxonomy): Bacteria > Pseudomonadati > Myxococcota > Myxococcia > Deltaproteobacteria bacterium. The sequence goes on along the minus strand of JACPAK010000001.1, from coordinate 737,657 downwards.
GCAGATGAGAGCCGCCGGATATCAGGGGGAGTTTGCCTCGATAGAATACGAGGATTTTCTCAAACCAAAGGTCGTCGAGGCGCTCCAGAAACATCCCTGGTGGTATCTTGGAACTATTTTTCGACGAATTCCTCGGGCGCTCATTGTTAATCGAGTCCACTGGGGAATCTTTCAAAAGAAAAATCTTGAGTATCACACGTTTCATCTGAAGACAGGTAGAGATATGAGTCTCATTCAATATGCGCTCTTTATGCTCCGTGAAAATCCTGGCTTCCTCCTGACTAAGTGTTTGGACCTTGTCATTCTTGTCTTCGCAATTTATGGTCTTCTTCTTATGTGGCGAACCAACAGGCGATATGGGTTATTACTTGGAAGCCTTCCACTCTATTTCATGCTAGTCCTTATTCCAATTCGAATGGAAGGACGGTATATGACCCCAATTCACTGGGTCTTTCTTTTGCTGATGGCCTATTCTCTCCTTCATCTGAAAGAGCGGCTCAACAAGAAAGTGATTTCCTGATGTCCTTCATACTTGCCTTTTCTTTTTGTGCAGCTTTTATGATGCTATGGGTCTATTCCACACGCCTGGCAATCCTGTTTCTCGTTCTTCTCCGAACCATTATTGATGCCGTCGGTCCCTTTTTCCCACTGTCTGGCGACCCGGCCCAACTAACTGCCAGTAGTGTGGCAACCGGATACAACACAGCAGCCACGATAGAACTCACCGAGGTTTCGGGAGTTCTCCTCTTCGGCCTTTCCCTCTTTACGCTGATAATTCTTCTCATTCAAAAGAAAATCAAGCTTCGTTCTTACGACATTGCAGCGATTTGTTTTATCCTGGCTCTCTCGATCGGGATCTTTAGGTCAAGTGCAGAAATCCCAGCCTATCCCGATCTTCTCCGCCCTGCCAGTTGGATGCTTTTTCTGATCATCTTCCCCCAACTTATCCGCGATGAGCGGGACATCCGTCTCTTTATCTTTGCTGGCTTTCTTGCCTCTTTGATCCCGCTTGCCGGAGGCATTCATTCTCTCCTCACCGGCTATAAGGTAGGGGCCTATTATGGAGTCATGTCTGCTCATGTCGCCGGATTAAAGGATATTCAGGGCTGGTTCCACAGTCCACCAAATCTCGGCGCACTCACGAGTTCGATATTCGTCTTTCCACTCATGATGCTCTTTTGGCAAAAGAAGAGGACTTGGTCATGGTTTTTTTATCTTGCCTTGATTATGACTTCTATCTATTTCATTTATAGAACCTATCATAGGGCAAGCCTCATAGCGGTCATAGTACTCCTTCTGTCCACTTACCTCCTCATCTATCCCTCGATGAAAAAAGTCATCGTGTCCATATCCATTCTATCTGTCTTGTGGATATTAACCATCAGCACAGGAATGATCAAGATCAAGCTGGCAGATTTCGATCTGGGGGCCACTGGAGGCGAATCATCGATCTATCATCGTCTTCTTATCTGGACCTTAGCTGTCAAAGGTTGGTTCGAAGGGAACTTGATGCAAAAGCTTTTCGGCCGAGGATTGAATGCGGTGAGGAGTATCACATGGGGGAAAGGGGCCCACAACGACTACTTCGAACTTCTCTACAGTTATGGTCTGGTCCCTCTCATCGCCTATGTCACATTCCAATTTCTTCTCATAAAAGAATTCTTCCGTTTAAGGAAGAAATTCCGGGATTACCTTCCCTATCGTCAGTTGTGCTGTGTCGCCATTGCTCTATTCTGCGGCTCTTCTGCTATCGCAAACAGCATGCGCTCCTTATGGAGCCTCCAGTGGATGTTTTATATCGCAACCTTCTTTGGACTCACACTTTCTCTTAATAAGCTAAATCCGGAAAAAGATGAAATTCGCCAAACAAGTCATCTCGATTCTCTCCGCTGACGTTGTCTTAGAAGGGACTCATCTCGTCATTAAGAGCGTCTATGCAACTCTTCTTGGCCCTTCTCTGTTCGGGGTAGTCACCCTGATTCAGTTGATTCCCCAATACGCGGAAAAATTTTTCCGGCTCGGAGTCGATGACGGCTCAACCTATATTGGAAGTCAGAATCAGAAAAAAATTGGTGTTGTTTTCTTTAATGCCTGCTTCCTCGTTCTTTGTTTCAGTGTCATCGCCATCGGCACCTTTTTGGTCTTCAAAGGGGTTTATGTGAAACAGTTGTTGAAGGGGATGGTTGTTGATCAACCAATCTTTTGGGCGGTTCTCCTGAGCATCCCTCCCCTCTTCCTCTTTCGCGCCTTCATGAAAAACATGCTTTTTGCCGAAAAGATATGGGCCTACAATATCTTGAACTTTGGATCTCCTTTACTCGGACAGGTATTGATCCTCATATCAATTCTTTGGTTTGGCCAGAATCTCTTCCTCATTATTATGGGACCGACAATTGCGTATTGCGTGGGAAGTCTTTGTGGAGGGATCATCCTTTATCGAAGTGGGTATCTGAATTTTCACTTTGATTTTCCAATTCAAAAAACACTGATTCGTTACGGCATCAACACCTATCTTCCGGCGGTGATTCACTTCGCACAATATCGCGCAGATATTCTTCTGATTGGGCTATTTCTCACGCCACGAGAGGTTGGTCTTTACACGCTGTCAACGACCTTTGCCCAGATCATTTACAAGATCCCGACGGCGATAGCTTCCCTTCTCTATGTCAAGGCAGCCCGGGCAGAAACGGCCGAAAAGGCCAAGGTCTTGACCGCAGACACCTGTCGACATTCGATAACCATTCTAGCGCTATTACTCATCCCTTTTTCGTTGGTGGTTGAAATAACGATAAGGGGATTTATGAAGGCGTACATCCCTCTACTTCCTTCCTTCCATCTCCAGGTCATTGCCTGGTCCATTTTTGGCATCGCCCTTTTGCTTCATAACCACAACCTTGGCAAAGGAAAGCCAGGGCTTTCTTTAATCATGTACTCGATCTCGCTCATGATCAATGTTGTCTTGAATCTACTTTTGATTCCTTCCCATGGAATCGTGGGTGCTGCCTTCGTTTCTCTCGTCTCTTTTACCGTCTGTTCTTTTGGATTAGGCATCCTCTTTTTACGAGGAGCCAACTTTCGATGGCAATTTATGATTGCCCCTAGGAAAAGCGATTGGGAAGCTTACAAAAACTTGTTGAAAAGCCTGTTGGGTTCGGCAACATCCTTTCGGTAAAAAATGAATAGAAAAAAAATACTGATCAGCCTCCCCTATGGAATGTCCGCACGGAATATCTTGCGTTCTCAAATCTACGAAGAACTGACTCGGGTCTTTGACATCACTCTATTAACCCCTTTTTATCAGGATCGTAGTTTTCTTGGCGAATTTTCAAGACCAGGTGTTGATCTCCTAGATTTTCCGAAGAATTATAATATCTTTTTTAAGGCTTACCGCTTTCTGCTCGACTATGTGGAGGGACCCTATTTTACACAAAAGAGCAAGATCCACACCTTTCAGCTGCTCGCCCAGACCCTCAAGGAAGAAAATCGGCTCAGTTATTTTATCCGCCACGTGATCGGAGCCATCACTGTTCGTTCTCCTTACCTCGTTTTCTGTCTCAGGAAACTCCAAGAATGTCTTGCGACAAAGGATCATTTCCTGAAAATCTTGAGGGAGAAGAAGCCTGATCTCGTCTTTCAGACCCATATCCTCGCCTTGGAAGAATATCCCCTAGCTTTTAGTGTGAAGCAGATGGGAATTCCTTTGGTCGGCATGGTTCACAGTTGGGATAATTTAACGACCAAATCAGGTTTTCGTCTTCCGTTTTCTAGAAAACCAGGCAGATTACCCCCTGTCCAATATGATCATCTCATTGTCTGGAACTTTCTTCAAAAAGAAGAGCTCCGAAGCTACTACGGTTATCAAGAAAATCAGGCCTCTGTTGTCGGCATCCCCCAGATGGACCATTATTGCAATGGCTCATTCTCTTCACGAATTTCATTTTTTCAATCAATAGGGGCGGACCCCTCCAAAAAATTAATTCTCTTTGCGTTACCCTCTCTTAATCTCATGCCTCGGCAGGAAGAGGTCTTGGAAATGTTGATTAAAATTCTCCGCTCCAATTCTTTTCGAGACCCTGTCCAGCTTTTGATACGCGCTCATCCAGGAGAGAAGATGTCTTTTCTCGAAGAACTAAAATCCCGATTTCCAGAAATTTATGTACAAAACCCAAGTCCAGCTTATTCGGCATTCCGACATCGAGGAGGTTGGAACAAGTCCGACCAACAAGATCTCGCAGAATCAATCTATCACTGTGATATATTGATCAACGTAGCCTCAACGACCTCACTGGATGCGGCAGTTCTCAACAAACCGATTATTTGTATCGGTTTTGATGGATATCAAAATGCCCCCTATTATTCATCAGTTCGAATGCATTATGATTTCTCTCACTACCAACCGGTCATGAATAGCGGGGCTGTTCGTCTCGCCAAATCACCCCTTGAGCTTGAAGAACAGATCAGGAGTTATCTCGAGGACCCCTCGCAAGATTCAGAGAATCGCAAACAGCTTGTCTGCACTCTAGATCCATTTGGTACGGATGGGAAAGCGGCGAATCGAGTTGTCCAGACTTTGATAAATCAGGCAAACTAAGCAAAACTAATATGACTATATCCATTGGACTTGTGGGAGTACGAGGCTTCGGAGAAAAAAGAGCAAGATCATTCCTGAAGAACCCTAAGGCTGTGCTCTCACGTTGTTTCCATCCAGACAAGCTAGTTTGTGAAGAAGCGGCGAAAAATCTAGGTTGCAAGCCATCCCGAAGTTTTGAGGAAATTTTAGAAGACCTCAACGTAGAAGCGGTCGTCATTTCAACGCCAACCCCTCTCCACTTTGAACAGATTCAAGCAGCGATCAGATCGGGAAAACATGTTTTCGTCGAAAAACCGATGGTCTTAAGACTTCAGGAAGGTCTCGCCTTACAAAAAGATCTGGCCAACTTCCAAAAGGTTTTTATGGTGGGGCATAACTACCGAAGAAAAAAAGGCATCCGGCTTCTAAAAAAAATGCTTGCCAGTGGTCAATTGGGATCGCCCGTGAGCTTTGAAATCCACTTCTCTCACGGCGGAGGATTTAACTTTCAACCCAATCAGTGGCGTTGGAACGCCTCTCTTTGCCCTGGAGGCCCACTTTCAATGCTAGGAACACACGCCTTCGACGTGCTTGAATATCTGGGAGGTTCTGTTAAGACTGTCCAAAGTAGGGTTCACAAACTTTATGCGGCCACTGAGGCGGAGGACACGACAAGTCACCTCATCGAAATGAATTCGGGTGCCACAGCCTCTGTCGCAAATCACTACATTGTTCCTTCTTTCTCTAGGGTGTGGGTGGCGGGGACTGAAGGCATTGCCTGGTGGGATGGTTTTGAGAACCGTGTCTATTATCGGATTGGGAGAGACATTGATCGGAAGCCCTCTCCCCTCCACAGTCAAGAAGTTGAAGAAGACGATCTTTTAACCGGGGAATCTGACGAATTTCTGAGATGTATTGCAGAAGGCCAAAAACCAGAGACTGGGTATTCAGAAGGCTTACGAGCTGTTGCCTTCGTGCACGCAGCGCTGGAGGCGAACCGTAATTCAAAAAAAATCTTCTTTGAAGACTACCTGAAGGCGGAGGGTTCATGCAGATAGATTATAACTACGCGAAAAAACACACCTTTTCCTGCGCACGCTATCAACAAGAGTCCCATGGTCCTCTGTTATCGCGTCTACAACGTATCGTTGCCCAGGCACTTGCACAAAGGACCGAGCGCGATTACAAATGCACACTCGAGGAACTAGAAGAGATTGCGAAATACTTAAAGCGCATTGACCCGTCTAATAATCATGAAGGTCGCTCTCCTCTGGACAAACCAACTACCTTCTCTTCAACTGAGATTCTTAATGCCGGTCAGTACGATTCGGATTTCGATGTCCTGCGTTATCTGGTTTACCGATATAAATTTAAAAACTACCCTCGAGAACGAAAGCTGAATTCGTTCCCTATTGTCCTCGCAGTGGAGCCTACAAGCATTTGTAATCTCCGATGTGTGATGTGCTTCCAAGCCGATGAAACGTTTACTCGAGATAAGAAGCAAATGGGCTTGATGGACTTCAACCTCTATCAGCGAATCATCGACGAAGCTGCAGAGGCACATTGCGCCTCAGTCGTTCTTGCCAGCCGAGGAGAACCTCTTCTTCATCCGCGCTTCACGGAAATGGTTGCTTATACCAAGAAAAAAGGGATTTTGGATATCAAGATCAACACAAACGCCACCAAGCTAACGGCCGAACGGGCTAGAAAGCTTCTTGAAATCGAACCTAATGTGCTCATTTTTTCGGTCGACTCGAGTCATAAAGAGGAATTCGAAGCGATTCGAATTGGTGCTGATTTTAATCAGATTGTATCAAACATTCGCCAATTTAATCAGATCCGAGCCAACGAATTTCCGCACTCGCGGGTGAGAACGCGAATTTCAATGGTCCTCATTAACCCACAGCAAGATACAGAGAAGGCACATGCTTTTTGGAGTGATCTTGTTGATGAATTCGCTGTCAAAGGAGGTATGCAACGGCTCGACATCTATAATCTGGACCTTGTTGAATCAACAGATCCATGCAGTCTTTTCTGGGAAAGGCTCTACGTATGGTGGGATGGCCAAATAAACCCCTGTGATTCAGACTATAAAAGCCTCCTCTCTCCAGGAAGGATTTCGGGGGAAACGACGATCGCTTCGATTTGGCAAGGAGAAGTCATGAATTCTTATCGGCAAAAACATCTAGAGGGTCTCAAAAATAGTCTTTATCCTTGTTCCAAATGTGACGGTTACTGCCTCTAAGGAAATGTTTTTTCAGTTTTTCAAAAAGCATCTGAGTACACTTGTTCTCTTTTTCATTGTTCGCCTCCCTTTCCCTTTAGGACATTGGTTGGGGGCATTCATTCTTAGATTGACTCATCCCTATCGAAAACCAAATCAACGCCCTTTTTTGACCCAGAGAAGATTTTTTGAGCAATTTAGCATGCGCCTAAACCTCAATGAAAAAAGCCAAAGACATCTCTATTTTTCGAAAATTTACGAACCCGAAATTACCCTTAAGCTACCTTTAATTTTAAATCCGGGTGATTGTTTTATCGATGTTGGGGCTCATCACGGTTACTATTCGTTGGCCACCTCTTCCCTGGTTGGGCCGACAGGTAAGGTTCTTTCCTTAGAAGCAGATCCCCGAAATTATGAATCTTTAAAAAGGAATCTTCAGGAAAATAGATTTGATAATATTTTGGCCTTAAACATTGGTATCTCCAATCAGACGGGTACCGCCACTTTTCATAGAAATCCTCTGAATGACGGCGGCGGAAGTCTGCAACGCTGGGAACGCTATGTCGACCGAAACCGTTCCTTTTCTAAGGATCTTATTCAGAGAAAATTCTCCGTAAAAACCGAAATTCAGGTTGAGACCAAGGACATGTCGTCTCTTCTCCTTCACTTAAAGAAAGATACTTTTCTCACACTTGCTGAAGACACCGTCGTCAAAATTGACGTTGAAGGATATGAAGTCGAGGTTGTCGAGGGAATGCTGAGTCTTTTAAATACGAACGGTTGGAGACCGAAGGCATTGATTATCGAATGTTCAAACAAAAAAGAGGGTATCATCCATGACCGGTTGCAACCTTTCGGTTATGTCGCCTCTTATCCTGACCGCCGGGGTCGCCTTCTGAGACCTCGCGAAAACTGTAAATACTATAATAAAATGAATGTGTTCTTTATTCTTCCGGAGCAGATCAATCCAAAGCTCCTCGATCCGAAGTTTCTTTCTCGACACTAAAGAGCAACATGAAAACTCTCTTCTTAAGTTTACCTTATGGGATGTCCGCCAGAAACTATCTAAGATCGGACATGTTCGCGATCCTCAGAAGCAAAGTTCGGCTTGTTGTTCTGACTCCATTGGCTAACGACCCCTCTTTCCGCAAAGAGTTTCATGGGTCTCATGTCTCTATCGAAATGCCCCAATCCGACTATTCCTTATTCTATAAAGTTTTTCGGAAGATACTTGATTGCCTAGAGTCCTATTATTTCACGCAACGAATGAACATTGTCTCTCTTGATTTGATGAAGAAATCTCTTCGCAGGACGAATCCTTGGATTTACCAAATACGAATGATCTTCGGCTGGTTTTTTGCCCGTCCTCGTTTCCTTGCTTTGCTTCATTCTCTACAGCTCTGGATGACTCGCAGTCGTTACTACACCCAGCTCTTTCAGCAATATTCCCCTGATGCGATTATGCTAACGCATTCTATAGCCTTACAAGAAATCTTCCTTGCTTGCTTTGCTAAGAAGCAAAACGTTCCAATCATCGTAGGTATCCACAGCTGGGATACACTCACAACAAAAACAGGGATGGCGGGAGTTGGCTCCAAAAAGCCGCGCTGCGGCCGTACGTTCCCTGTCCGCTTTAACAAAATCCTGGTATGGAATGAAATTCTAAAAGATCAGCTGATCCGATTTTATGGATATTCGCCAAATGATATCTCTATTTCTGGCATCCCCCAGTTTGATTCTTATATTCGCAATGGGACAAGGTCGAGAGAGAGCTTTTTCGCACGATATCATCTTGATCCTTCGAAGAAATTGATCCTTTATGCCGCCGGCAATCCTGTTGTCCTCCCCCATCAAGACGAGATTATCTCAATTCTTCTTGAAGCGTTTGACCAAAGAGACATTCAGATGCCATCCTATCTCATGATTCGCAACCATCCGGGGCATGATACATCATCAATCCAGAAAATGGCTCAGGATCGTCCTGATGTCCTCTTCGATCAACCCAGTATTGCTTATGCAGCGTTATCCAATTCGTCAGGTTGGCAAAATGGCAACGGAGACACCGAACACTTTGCAGAACTTCTTTTCGCAGCTGATCTCGTTATTAACGTTTGGTCAACCGTCAGCCTCGATGCCGCTATTTTTGGCAAGCCGACTATTTGTATCGCCTTTGATGGCCAAGATCAAAAACCTTATTTAGAGTCGGTACGACGATTTTACGACTATACTCATTACCAACCACTCGTAAAGTCTGGGGGTATACGCCTTGTGGAAAACAAGACTGAATTAATCAGTGCTATTAATCAATTTCTTAAAAATCCTCGACTGAATGAAAATGAGCGAAAGAAGATGATTCTTGAGCAAGCAACCTTTCTAGATGGACAGTCAGGGAGACGCATGGCTGAACAGGTTCAATCTTTTCTAGACGAGTCGAGAAGTTCCTCATCATGAAAACAGAAAAAATACTTATCTGCGCCTTGTGTGGCATCGGAGATTCACTCTTTTTCCTCCCCTCGCTTCACGTGTTGAAAAAAAATTATCCCCTCTCGAAAATTCATCTTCTGACACCACCCAACGGATGTGACGACTTACTAAAAAAAGAAAAAAGAATTGACAAGATTATCGTTTTCCCCTGGCAAAAATGGCTCCCTTCGAACAAGAGGAAACCTCTCTGGAAGAATTTCTTCGAGCTTTTCAGTTGCCTTCTCAAAATACGCCGGGAAAAATATGGCCTCTGTTTTTGGCCATTTGCGGTAACAACATCAAAAAAGATGCTGCTCTCCTGCTTCTTGGGTGCTCAAAAGACATTTATTCACATTGGGCCAACCTGGTGGAATCGGATAAAAATCCTGAAATTCTTAAGAATAATCCCTTTCAGACGGAAGGATCATTTTGTTGATAGAAATCTTGACCTGCTCAGGGCATCCGGAGTAAAAATATCTGAGTCGTCGCTCCCTTTTATTTTAGAAACCTCTTCCAATGGCGGGGGAAATTTATTGCCGCTGCCAAAAGATCAGATCCTGATCGGAATTCATCCCGGTGGAAATCTTCTCTGGAATAAAACCAGGAGATGGGGAACGGAAAAATTTTCTCAAGTCGCGCTTGAATTATCTAAAGAAATTGATGCCCATTTCCTAATTTTTGGAACTCCTCCGGAGGAAGAAATTCTTAAAAGCATTACGAACCAGATACCTGATCGGTCTACAGTTGTTTCAAATATTTCCCTGACTGAATGCTCTCTTCTGTTTGAGAAATTACATCTTTTTATAGGAAACGACTCATCTTTGATCCATCTCGCTGCCTCAAAAGGGGTCAAGACGCTTGCCGTGATAGGTCCAACGAATCCTCGTCAAACAGGCCCCTTTGGAGAAAAAGGATACTCCGTCAGGGTCGATCTCCCCTGTAGTCCTTGTTTCGATACCGGTTTTTCAAATGTTTGCCCTGAGCGAAGCTGTCTCACACAGCTTGATCCCGTTCAGGTCGCTAAAATCTCTCTCAAGATCTTAAGAAGCGAAGGCAAACAGAAAATCTTCGATCTTTCACCCTCCAATCATCAGTTTGCCTCATCATCCACCCTTTTGGTGGAAAGGCAGAGATATGAAGAAAGTTATTTAAAAAAACTCGCTTTTTTAAATGAAGCTGTTATACCTTTGCCTAGGCACTTATAACCTCAAGGAGGAGACATGAGATTACTTTTTGTTTACCCAAATCAGATTCATCAGGAGAATGTTTCTCTTGGATTATCCTATATTTCTTCGTACGTTAAGCAGTTTGGTCACGAAACGGCACTCATCGATTATACATGGGGGGGAACCGTTCAAGATTGTATTAACAAATGTGAGGAATTCAAGCCTCATCTTGTCGGGTTTTCACTGACAAGTGGTGACCTCATGTTTTCGTTGGAAATTGCTCGTGCCATTAAGCGCTTAGACAAATCAATCAAGATCATGTTCGGAGCTTCTCATGCGACTGTCGCACCAAAAGATTCCCTCCAATATGACGAAGTGGACATGGCCTGCGTTGGAGAAGCAGAGGAGTCTGTTCGCCAACTTCTTGATCATATGCAGAACGAGCGCGATTATTATGACACCCCTAATTTCTGGTTTAAAAAGGAAAATGGGGAGATCGTTTCGAATTGTGTCTCACTCTTGGAAATGAATCTTGACAAACTTCCCTTCCCTGATCGTGACCTTTGGAACATGGAGACCTATATCAACACCTCAGGTGGAAATCTTGATATGATAGCGGGACGAGGCTGCCCCTACAAATGCACGTACTGCATTATCCCAAAGCTTCATGAAATTAACGAGGAATCGAGGAAACAAGTTCGTTTTAGAAGCGTTGATAACATCATCGCTGAGGTCAAGTATCTTCAGGAAAAATACAAGGGTCGCGTTAAAATGGTCAGCTTTCAAGATGACGTCTTCGCCCTCGCCAAACCATTCATTGCAGAATTCTCAGAAAAATTTCCGAAGGAATGTGGAATCCCATTCATCTGCAATGGACGTGTCGAGGCGATGGATGAAAAGATGGCGGAGATGCTTGCAAAGGCGGGGTGTAGTGGTCTTAACATGGGTATTGAGACAGGCAGTCAGACCTTGAGGCGCTCACTAATGCGTCGTGATATGAGCAATGAGCATATTATCCGAACTTTCAAGGCGGCAAAGAAATTCAAACTTAAGACGAATTCGTATAATATCGTCGGATCGCCCTATGAAACCGAAAGAGACATTTGGGAGACGATTAAGGTTAATCGTGAATGCGAGCCAGACTATCTTCAGGTCTCTATTTTTCAGCCTTACCAGGGGACGGATCTCCACACCCTGTCACGTGATCAGGGCTGGATGACAACGGACATTATGCCGGTTTCGCACAAGCTCACGTCAATTATGAAATATCCCTATATGACGCCACGAGAAATCGTTTGGCAAAAGAAGCTGTTTCGCTTCCGCGTGATGAGAAAGACAAAGCCCTTGGAGGCCTTCATACTTTTACTCCTGGATACAAATTACGAACTCTTTGTTAAGTTTCGGACCAAGATGCCTACATGGCTCAAGCGGTTTCTTTATATTGTCCTCCGGAAGTTCAGCGGTGGTGACGCAGCAAAAACAAGCGATACTTATTTGCCTCGACTTGAATCAGCTGCCTAAACTAAGGTATTAATTAATTCGTAAGGCATGAATCCCTCACATTATATTATTGCCTGTTTCTTGTGTGATCCTGTATCTAACGGACGCCTCTCAAGTCCCGGAGAGGATAGTCGATATTGGAACTCCACGGAGAAGTGTATTCAGTCAGCTCTTCAATTGAAAAGAATGATTGGGGAAGAAATGGGCTTCCAATTTAAATTTACCTGGCTCATCCGTACAGATCGTCATGTGGAAATGACTCATGGCGACTCAGCATGGCCTCTCAAGAAGTTTGAAAAACTCTGGAAGCAAGTGAAGGATTCTGGTGATGAAATCGGCTGGCTCTTTTATCCAACGAATCTAACAAATGGAGAGTGGTCTCAAGACGATTCAGGGGATTTGATTGAGCTCATGTCTCAATCTCATGAGGCTTTTAAGAACACACTTACCTCTCCGCAAACCTCCTACTTTGGTTGGAATGGCCTGACACAGGCTTCAATGAAGCAGCTTGCCTCTCTTGGGGTTAAGATTGATCTTTCTGCAGTCCCTGGATTATATACCATCTCTCATAAACGTCATAAGCCCGAAGTAGGTGCCTGCGATTGGGAGATTTCACCAAAGATCCCTTATCACCCCTCTACCTTTGATTATAGAAGACCTACCGCCTATCCTAATGAGCCGGCCCTGAACATCCTGGAGGTTCCATGCACTATTGTGAAAAACCAATGGGCTCGAGTCAAAGCGACCCTTGGGGATTTGTGGAAAGTGGGAAATTTGGGTCCCCGATACAACTGGAAGAGAAGACGCCAGGGAATTCCCCTAAAACTCGACAACACCCCCAACTTTTTCCAGACGGCTGTTCGCTCTCAATTTGAATCAAAAAACCAAAAACCTGTTCCGCTGATCCTCGTGACTAATATGCTGGCCCTTTTATCCAAGAATCTTCAAAAGAATATGCAATGGCTTGCAAAAGAAGCCTCCTCTCAGGGAACCTTGATTAGATCGGGATTGGCTGAAGAATCTTGGGAAGTTTGGTCAAATCCCTCTCAGATTGGGCTTGATCCTCGTCGATTCCAATTTATACACAAAGATCACGAATCAGATTTCGAAAAAAAATGAAGCAGGTCCTGATAAATTACTTAAACGGTGACGTTTCTACAGAGGAAGTCCCTATTCCATTTTGTAAAGAGAATGGTGTCCTTGTCGCTAATAACTGCTCGGTCATCAGCCCGGGAACAGAAAGAGGTACGGTTCAGCTGGCCAAAAGCAATTTTTTTCAAAAAGCCCGTCAAAGACCGGAACAGTTAAAACAAGTTTTACAAACCCTTCGTCAAGAAGGACCCATAGCAACTTTTAAAAAGGTCATGACCCGTTTGGATACCCTCTATCCCCTTGGATATTGTTCCTCAGGAACCGTGATTTATGTTGGGCAAGAAGTAACCGGGTTCAAAGAAGGAGATAGCGTCGTCTGTGCCGGCGAAGGCATCGGAAGTCATGCGGAAGTCGTGTGGGCGCCTCAATTTCTTTGTCACCTCATTCCCACAAACATGAAATTTGAACACGCAGCTTTCGCTCCCCTCATCGCAATTGCACTCCAAGCGGTCCGCCAATCAGAATGTTCTATTGGAGACAAGGTCGCCGTCATTGGACTTGGCTTGTTAGGCCTGCTGACCACGCAGATCCTCAATGCATCGGGTTGTCATGTCATTGGTATCGATATAGACGAGGATCGCTGTCGGCGTGCCATCACAGCTGGTGCAGAAAGGGTCTGCTTAAGCTCTGAAAAATCTGTCGAACAGGTTCAAGATTTTTCTGGTGGGTACGGTGTCGATGCGGTTCTCGTTATGGCCTCATCAGAAGATAAAGCCCCTTTGATACAAGCCGGAAAATACTGCAGAGAAAAAGGGAAGGTCATAGTTGCAGGAGTCATCCCAACCGAATTCCCGCGTAAAGATTATTGGGAAAAGGAACTCACACTGAAGATGGCCCGTTCATTTGGCCCTGGATATTATGATCCAGAGTATACCATCCATGGCCATGATTATCCGTTTAGTTACGTCCGTTGGACAAGCGGTCGAAATATTCAGGAGGCTATTAATCTTATTCAGACCGGAAAGTTGGATCCTGAACCGCTGATTACACATCGTTTTAGAATTGAAGAATCCAAACAGGCCTATGAATCTCTTTCTCAATCATCATCTATCTTAGGGGCTATTTTCGAATATGAACGGAAGGTTGTTTTACCCCCCTCTAGCGCTCTGAATCACAAAAGAATAGTCTCTAAAAAAGGAGAAAAACCTTGTATCGGTTGGATTGGAGCAGGCAACTTTGCCCAAGCGTACCTTCTGCCTCTTTTAAAAAAGAATGATGAAATCTCTCTCCATACTGTTTCCAATTCCACATCGACATCTTCCCATAATGCACAGCGCAAATTTGGCTTTATGAAAGCCACTTGCAATGTTGAAGACATTATGAACTCGCAGGAAATAAACGGCGTCTTCATTACTTCAAGACATGACTCTCATGCTCAGCTCGTAGAAAATGCCCTCAATCAAAACAAACATGTGTTCGTCGAGAAACCACTTGCGCTGACAAAGGAAGAATTAACAGGGATTGTCAAAACCTGGGAAAAGCATCCAGCGGTGCTATGTGTAGGTTATAATCGACGATACTCTCCTTTATCTACTTGGATAAAGTCTCATCTTAAAACCGTCGCAGGTCCACTCATGCTAAACTATCGTATCAATGTCGGTGCAATGCCTGATAACCATTGGCTCCTTGACCGGAAGCAGGGAGGTGGGATGACACTGGCAGAGGTTTGCCATTTTGTAGACCTTTTGATCTATTTCTCATCCTCCAAACCAACTTCTGTCTACGCAAAGACTTTCGGTGCAACACCCACGGAGAAAAGGACTAATTTGCTTGCCACTATTTGTTTTGAGAATGGCTCTGTTGGAAGTATCTCCTACATCATTAATAGTGATGCCAGCTTCCCCCGTGAAAGAATAGAAATCTTTGGAAGGAATAGCGTGGCTGTCATCGATAACTTTAAACAAGCCTCGATAACCCATGGAGGGAAATCAAGACGAATGCGAAAATGGGCACGCAACATGGGCTACGAGGAAGAAATCAAACTTGTCTTGAAGACTTTTAGAGAAAATGGCCCTCTCCCGATTCCTTTGGAGGACCTCGTCGCAACAAGTTTGACTACCTTTAAAATAGAAGAGGCGTTACGTGAAAACAAACCGATTCCGATCAATCTGGACGAAATTCTAAACCCGGCTATCCTCTAATGAACCGCTTATCTCAAACAAAACTTCTTTTCCAATTGGTTACAAAAGATTTCCTCTCGTCTCTTCTGCCACCGAGGGAAACCAATGGGACACCCCTTCACCATGACAAACGACTGGACGAAGCCATTGAGTGGCTGTTGAGGAGCATTCGGGCAACGAAAGGAAATGGTTCCTCCAAAGGCTTCCATCTACTCTTTGGATGGCTTCCTCCCTTCCCTGAGACGACAGGTTATCTTATCCCGACCCTGATAGATTACATTAACTTAACTGGACGACATGATCTTGAATCAACGATCGAAGAATTAACAAACTGGCTCATTCAGGTGCAATTACCCAATGGAGCCATTTACGGCGGCGAGGTGGGTCGGAAAATTGCGCGTGATGAGCATGGCAAAAAGATCCCCTATCCAGAAGTTTTTGACACCGCGATGGTTCTTGAGGGATTTATCGCAAGTTATAAGCTCCTCAAGAAGGACACATACCTCCAGGCAGCAAAGAAGGCAGCCGACTTTCTTGTGAACAACCAAGAAAAAGATGGTACGTGGGGAAAAGTTTCGTTGGATTTTATTCCTCATACTTATCACAGTCGTTGTGCATGGATTCTTCTGGAATTCTATGAGCTCGTACATGACGAGGTTTATCGCGAATCTGCTCGAAAGAAATTGGATTGGGTCCTCACATGTCAAAGAGAAAACGGATGGTTCGAGAGATGTTTCTTTTTCAAGAAACGTCCCTATCCGATCACTCACTCTATAGCCTATACCCTCGAAGGGCTACAGGCGGGCTACCAACATCTGAGGGACGAACGTTACCTGCACTCTGTCCTGAAAACAGCTGATAAGGTCATGAAAATATTCGAAATTTCTCGACGCTTGCCAGCGCAGTTCAATCCAAACTGGAAGGAAATAAAATATTTTATTTATTCTTTTGATTGCCTGACAGGAATTGCACAGTTTGCCATGATATGGTTTCGTCTTTATCTTATCATGGGAGATGAACGTTATATGAATGCCGCCTTGAATGCGATCGATTATCTAGCCTGTTTCCAGGATATCAATTCTGATATCCCGGAAATCCGAGGAGCGATCAAGGGTTCTTTCCCTCTCTACGGCCGTTACGCACCGATCCAATTTCCCAATTGGGCAGCAAAATTTTTTGCTGACGCTTTGATGATGCGTAAGACAATCATCAGTGATTATGAAAATAGCCATCCTCAGCCGCTACCCAAGAGCTGATCGTCTACATTGGAAAAGGCATCTCATCGAGAAACTTCTCCAAAAAGGTCACACCCTGTTTATCGTCTATGGAGACAGCTCTTTTTGGCATCATTTCAAAGCGGGTTTAGCAAAGTACGGACTCCACGACTTGCTCAAGGTTTACCTTACCAAGAAGAAAATGCTCGGGGGAACAGAAGACCCTGGTTATGGAGGAAAATTGCTCAAGGATTTTGCCAAGGAAAAGCGAATTCCGGTTTATTTTACTAAAAATCTCAACAGTCGTCGCTCAGAACGTTTGTTTAAAAAATTATCGCCCTCGCTGATGATCTTGGCAGGGACACAAATTATGAAGCCCTACATATTGCAGAAATCAGAGAAAGGTGTTCTTAATGGGCACTTTGGTCTATTGCCCGAGATTCGAGGGATGGATACCATTGAATGGTCAATCGTGAAGAATAAACCAATTGGCATCACAATCCACTCTGTGGATCCTGGTGTCGATACGGGCGATATCCTTTCAAGAAAGATCGTAGATCTGAATGGATGTTTTACCTTAGCATTGATACGAGAACGTTGTCGTCAGACTGTCACTAACGAACTGTCCAGGATTGTTGAGGAAATTGAAAATGACAAAGTGGAAAGGTTGTGCCAGGCCCCAAACGACGGAAAACAATATTTTCGTATGAATAAATTTTTTCAAGAGAAGATGTCAGAGCGATTGAAATTAATGGGATCAAATCAATGAACCAAGGCAAAAATAGATTGTTCGGTTTGGAATTTGACAACCTCAATCTCGAGGAGACTTTGGAAAAGATAGATGAGCTCGTTCATTCAAAAAAGCCTCATATGATTTTTACTCCCAATGTCGCCCTCACCGTCTGGGCACGAAAAAACCCCTTCCTAAAGGAGGTGTACGACCGTTGCGACCTGCTTTTGGTCGACGGAATGGCAATCTACTATGCCTCACAGATACTCGGCAAACCCTGCAAGGAGAATGTCGCCGCCTTTCGTGTCTTTCTGAAACTCCTGGAAGAAGGGCCAAAGAAGGGTTACCGGTTCTACTTTTTTGGGGCTAAAGAAGAAGCCGTCAAGAAAGCTGTTGAGAATACCCGACTTAAATATCCAGGTATCCAGATTATTGGTTATCGTAATGGTTATTTTAAACAGGAAGAAGTGCCCGGGATTGTTCAAGAGATCTCGAATACAAAACCGGATATCCTGTTTGTCGCGATGCCAACTCCCCAAAAGGAAAAATTTGTTGCGGAGAATTTAAATAAAATGGGTGTCCCGGTTTCTCTCGGTGTCGGAGGCAGTTTTGACATTGTCGCTGGGCTTTGCAAACAAGCTCCTCACTGGATGACTGTTCTATGCCTCGAGTGGTTCTATCGATTGGTCCAGGAACCAAGGCGGATGTGGAAGAGATATCTGACAACTAATCTTGTCTTTTTAAGACTCTTCTTTGTTGAATTCTGGAAGAAATATGCCTTGCTGGGCAGACCATTGTAACTACCGTATTGAGTATTGACCTGTAGATCCCTTTAGCGATACAACCCTGAAAAAATTCACGAAAGAGAGGTCCTATGTCGGATTATAGTAAATATTTTGCGAACAAGACGATTCTTGTCTCTGGTGGAGCTGGGGCTATTGGAAGCAACCTCTGCAAAACCCTTGCCTCTCTTAAGGCAAAAAAAATTATTATACTCGATAATCTTTGCGCAAGCCCCCGTTGGAACATCCCATCACTTCCTAACGTCCTCTTTGTGGAGGGGGATATTCGGGATGAGGTGAAACTGAAGAGGGTCTTTTTGGAAGAACCGGAGGTCATTTTTCACCTGGCCGCCTTCTTTGCGAATCAAAACTCCATTGATCATCCCGAATCTGATCTGGATGTGAATGGTGTCGGCACCCTCAAGCTACTTGAATACGCACGACTGACAAAGGCAAAGAGGTTTATCTATGCCTCTTCAGGCTGCTCGATCTATGGAAGCTCCACTCCCCTTCCACTCAAGGAAGACTTTTCCTCTCTTTCTCTCAGCAGCCCTTATCAGATAACGAAAATGCTTGGTGAGCTATACTGCAACTTTTTCTCTAATCATTACGAGATGGAGACTGTTCGGGCACGTTTTTTTAACTCGTATGGACCCGGAGAGGTTCCTGGTCAATATCGAAACGTGATCCCCAATTTTGTTTATTGGGCACTTCAAGGGAAGGATATCCCGATCACGGGGACAGGTGATGAAACACGCGATTTCACTTTTGTGGGAGATATTGTGGATGGTCTTTTACGTTGCGGGTCTTTAGAGAAAGCGGTCGGGGAGGCCTTTAACCTTGCCTCGGGACGAGAGATCAAAATCGCCGATTTGGCCAGTCAGGTAATCGAATTAACACGATCTAAATCTAAAATCGTTTTTGCTGAACGACGCAAATGGGATACGAAGAAGCGGATTTTGGCCTCCGTCGATAAGGCAAGGGAATTACTGGGCTATGAGCCTAAAACGAATTTCGACGTTGGTCTTGAAAAGACAGTACAATGGTTTAGGGAAAACTGGGACCTGATCCACAAATCTTCGAGTTTTGCACCAGGAATGTCCTCTGCAGTAAGAAGTGTCATTTCCTAATGAGTACAACTCGAATTCTTAAGAGGCTGTTTGACCTTGTCGCTTCCTTTTGCCTCCTTGTTCTCTTGTCGCCATTTTTTTTGCTTGTCATGCTATTAATTCTGATGACCTCGGGACGCCCTGTTTTTTACCGTTGGAACGTTTTGGGTAAAAATGGGAAGCCATTTACAGGGTATAAATTTAGAACGATGGTGGTGAATGCAGATCAGATGAAGGAATCATTGCTAGCCTATAATGAAATGAACGGTCCCGCTTTCAAAATTAAAGATGACCCACGCGTGACAAAGCTGGGCCGGTGCCTCAGAAAATATAGCTTGGACGAAATCCCACAAATTTGGAGTGTCCTGACGGGAGATATGAGCCTTGTCGGTCCTCGCCCTCCCTCTCAAGAAGAATTCTCGCAATTCGAAGAATGGCAAAAAAGGAAACTTTCCGTCACGCCTGGAATGACCTGCCTTTGGCAGGTCAATGGTCGCAATGATATTTCGAATTTTTCCGATTGGGCTAAATTGGATCTCGAATATATTGACAATTGGTCGCTTCTTTTAGACTTTAAAATTTTACTCAAAACTATTCCGACAGTCATCTCGGGTCGCGGCGCATCTTAAAAATAAGTAAGAAGGAGGCTTCTATGAGTATAAAAATCTTCGCTGATGGGGCCAATTTGCAGGAAATGCTGGCCCTTTATCGGAACGATAAAAGAATAACCGGTTTTACAACTAATCCGACCCTCATGAAAAAAGCAGGGATTACAAATTACGAGGCCTTTGCCCGAGAGGTCCTTGCAACGATTACTCACCTCCCTATTTCTTTTGAGGTATTTTCGGATGATCTTCCCGAAATGGAACGGCAGGCGCTCAAAATTGCCTCTTGGGGCAATAATGTCTATGTCAAAATCCCTGTCACCAACACAAAAGGAATTTCAACAGGACCTGTATTAAAGAAATTATCTCAAAAAAACGTAAAGCTTAATGTCACCGCTGTTTTTACTCTCGAACAGGTCTCAGAAATCCTAGGCAACCTCTCTTCGGGTGTCCCCTCGATTATTTCTATCTTCGGGGGACGCATTGCCAATGCCGGTGTTGATCCGATGCCAATTCTCGCTGAATCTGTCAAGGTTGCCAAAAGGAATCCTGCCTGTGAAATTCTATGGGCCAGCCCCCGCGAGGCATTCAATGTTTTGCAAGCGGAGGCCTGTGGTTGTCACATCATCACGATTACACCGGATATCCTGACAACTATGAAGTCGTTTGGAAAGGATTTGGGGCAATTTTCCCTCGAGACTGTCCAAATGTTTTATCGTGACGCCCAGTCGGCCGGATATACACTGTGAAAAGACGCGTTGTCATCACGGGTGTGGCAGGCTTCATTGGAAGCAATCTGGCGGTCCGCTTGCTCGAAGAAGGTTTCAACGTCATCGGCATCGATAACCTTTCCTATGGTCGGCATGAACAGATCCCTGCCGGAGTCCGTTTTCTGGAAATGGACATCCGTTCTCCAAAACTTCGTGACGTTATTGAACCGGACGATGTTATTTTTCATCTCGCCGCAAAAAACTGTATCAGCGACTGCCAAGAAAATCCGGTCGAAACCTCAGACATCAATGTCACAGGAAGTGTGAGTGTCCTCGAGGCAGCCCGGATAAAAAAAGCACATAAGGTCATCTACGCGGAGACATCTGCCCTTTATGAAGGATGTCAGAAACTTCCCTCCAACGAGTCCGAGGTTTCTCCTCAAAGCTTCTACGCCTTGAGTAAGTTTGCCGAAATGAAATTCGTTGAAGGGTACCAAAGGTTTTTTGGTGTCAGGACAACAGGCCTTCGCTATTTTAATGTCTACGGCCCCAGACAAGATTATCGACGAACTATCCCTCCTGTCATGAGTGCCTTCATTATCAATCTCCTTCAGGGAAAAAGGCCTGTTATCTATGGAAGTGGTCAAAAACGTCGCGATTTCGTCTATGTCGATGATGTGAATGAATTCCATCTTCTCTGTCTTCAAAACAGTCACACCGACAATCGAACCTTCAATGTTGGTAGCGCCGAGAATTACTCGATCCAGGAAATTTTTGAACAGATTGAGGGGATTTTAAAAATAAATTTGGAACCGATTTACAAGACCGACCTGCCCGGAGAGGCTCAGGAAACCCTCGCGGACATCCAGGAGGCAAAATCCCTGGGCTGGGCCCCCAAGATCTTCCTCAAGGAAGGGTTAAAAAGATCGATTGCCTATATCCAGGATCTTGTATTACCACAATTAGCAAAAGAAGAAGGTGGCTTAAAATGATCGTTACACGGACGCCATTCAGGGTAACTTTAGGTGGAGGAGGAACCGATCTCCCCTCTTATTACGAAAAATTTGGGGGTTTTATTTTTGCCATGGGGATCGATAAGTACATGTATGTCATCATCAATCCCCCCATCATTGATAACAAGATCCGCTTGCACTATTCCCAAAGTGAGATCGTCGATCATGTCTCAGATCTCAAGCATGAATTGGCACGCGAGGCGCTCCGTTTTCACAAAATCTATGAAAAAATGGAGATCTCATCGATGGCCGATTTGCCTGCCGGAACCGGTCTTGGCTCGTCAAGCTGTTATCTGATCGGTCTTCTCACAGCACTTCATCACTATCGGCGTGACTACGTTTCCCTTGAAGAACTTGCTGAAGAGGCCTGTCATATTGAGCTCAATGTCCTGAAAAAAAGGATCGGAAAACAGGATCAATACATGGCGACCCACGGCGGATTAACTGTTTTGAATATCTCAGAAGGGGGTAAGGTTTCGGTCCGATCGATCGACCTTGGTAGTGGCGCCATTGCCGACTTTGTTGCCAAAACACATATTTATTATACCGGACTTCGACGTGATGCGGTGGAAGTCTTATCGCATCAAGACACTGCCCTGCGCAGCGAGACACCAGCCCAGCAGGTTGTTTTGGATAGCATGCATCGGATCAAAGAACTTGGCCTTAAGAGTCTCGAAGCGATTGAAAGTGAAAATTTTGATACGTGGGGAGAGATGCTTCATGATCATTGGGAGAGCAAGAAACGTCTCTCCCACCGAATCACTGTGGATCAAGTGGATAAGATCTATGATACCGCTCGAAAAGAGCACCATGTGCTCGGAGGCAAGATTATTGGAGCTGGTGGAGGCGGTTTTTTAATGCTCTATTGCGCCAAAAACTCGAAGCGTCTCGAACAATTCATGGAGGCCAATGGCATGCCTCGACTTCACTATACTGTAGAGGCCGAAGGGGCCAAAGTCGTCGCCAGTCTTGCCAGCAGTCGTGCCCTCTCGTTTCATCCACAGAAAAACAATGGGTAAACCGATTTCTGTTGCGGTCATTGGATCCGGCTTGATCGGAAGGCGCCGTGCCGATTCAGCTCAGAAACACCCACGCTCAAGGGTTGTATCGGTTGTTGATCAAAAGCACGCTGTATCAGAATCGCTTGCGAATCAGTTGGAATGTCGATCCTCAACTGACTGGAAAGAGACTCTCCAAAGTCCAGAAGTGGACGCTGTCACAATTTCAACTCCTAACGGTTTTTTGGCCGAGATCGCCATTGCCGCACTGAAGTCAGGGAAGCATGTCCTCGTCGAAAAACCTATGGGGCGAAACCTGAAGGAAGCCCAGGAAATGGCGGCTGTCGCAAAGAGTTCAGGGAAAATATTAAAAATCGGTTTCAATCATCGCTACCACCCTGCAATCGCCAAGACAAAACATCTTCTTTCGGAAGGAGCTATTGGCAAGATCATCAACATAAGGGCTCGTTATGGACATGGAGGCAGGCCTGGTTATGAAAAGGAATGGCGAGGGAATCCACAACTCGCAGGAGGAGGAGAACTCACGGATCAGGGAGTCCATATTGTCGATCTCTTGCAATGGTTTGCAGGAATGCCGGACGAGGCGTTTGCCTTTCTCCAAACGGCTGTCTGGCCAATCCAACCTCTTGAGGACAACGCCTTTGGGCTCTTTCGATATAAAAATGGAATGGTTGCAAGCCTCCATACCAGCTGGACCCAATGGAAAAACCTTTTTTCCTTCGAAATCTTCGGAACGGAGGGATCGCTAACCATTGAAGGGTTGGGGCAGAGTTATGGAACAGAAAAATTAATCAAGAATGTTAGAAATATGAGGGGTGGAGTTCCTGCTGTGAGCGAAGAAGTTTATGACGGCCCTGATTCTTCATGGAGTCTTGAATGGAACGACTTTATCAATGCCATTGACAACAACATGCCTTTTTGGGGAACTCCCAAAGACGGTGTTAGGGCTATGCAAATGATAGAGGCCCTTTATCAATCGGCCCAGCAACATCGGCCCATAACAATTGAGGAGAACCAAGATGAACTATAGTCAGTCCTACCTCCTGGAAGCCAAGTCTATAATTGACGAGCTCAATCCAGAAGGGATCGAGAAAATTGCAAAAGGCCTCCATTCACTGCGTGAAGGAGGTGGGCGTCTCTTCGTCCTCGGCGTGGGAGGAGGAGCCGGTCATGCCAATCATGCGGTAAATGATTTCCGAAAAATTGTCGGCCTGGAGTCTTACGCACCAACCGATAATGTTTCCGAGTTAACTGCAAGGATCAATGACGATGGTTGGGAAACCTCGTTTGCCAATTGGCTCAAAGTCAGTCGAATCAGCGCACGCGATGGAATATTGGTTTTCTCTGTTGGTGGGGGCAATGAAAAGGCACGTATCAGCGTGAACATCGTCAACGCCCTTAAATTGTCCAAGGAATCAGGGGCCAAAATTTTTGGCATCGTCGGTCGAGACGGCGGCTTCACGGCTCAGGTAGCCGATGCCGTTGTCATCATTCCGACCGTGAATAAACAAAACATCACGCCTCACACGGAGGCGTTTCAGGCGGTCATTTGGCACCTTCTTGTTTCTCACCCCCTCCTCGCCCTTCATGCAACAAAATGGGAATCGGTTCAGATTTAAATAAGAACAAAAAAATGGCTTTTTTGAAAAAAACGGTGCCGTGGCTGATTGTCTTGGCAACCTTTTACTACCTTTTTAAGAAATATCCCCTGGATCAGGTCATCCAAGCGGCAAGGCATATCAATTTCTCTCTCTTCATCTCCTACTCAATCACCTATTTTGTCTTTATGTGGATTGTTGATTGTTGGAGTCTCGCAAGGCTCTTCAGCCGTTTTGGATCTTCTACCCTTGTCCGCGAAGTGATGCCGGTCCGCTTGGCAACCTATTTGATCATGGTCTTGAATTACAGTGCTGCTCAAGGAGTTTTCGCCTACTTTTTCAAACGGGCCAAACAAGTCTCATTCTCGAAAAGTTCCAGTCTGATCCTTTTTATAACAATCATCGATCTTTATTGGACTATTACACTCGCATTTATTGGCTCATGTTTGGCCTCTCCCCTCGTTCAGGGCCACCAGCTTTCATATCTTATTTCAATTATCTGGTCTGCGGCTACCGCAGGACTTATTTCTCTTAATTTCTTTTGGAAACTTCCAGCCCACTGGAAACTCATGCAATGGCTTCAAAAAAGGGAACTTTTTCATGCCTTCCATCAAGCAAATATAAAAGATTATCTTTTTACGATGATCACACGACTTCCGATGCATCTGGCTGTGAATACCATTTTCTATTTTGTCGCCTTTTCTTTTGGCGCTCACCTCCCATTTGTTAAAGTGATCATGTATCTTCCAATCATTATTCTTATTGGAGCTTTACCCATCACGCCTGGAGGACTGGGGACAACACAATTAGCTGCTGTGGAGTTCTTCCAAAATGATATTCAGGGGAAAATCATCGATCAAGGCCTCGTCACTCCTGCGGAGCTTCTCTTGGCGATGAGCCTTGCCTTTGTCTTTTTTAACTATTTTTTGAAGGCTCTTTCGGGTTCTTTCTTTCTGAAGAAGGCGACAAACTATGCCAAATCATGACAAACATCTTTATGGAGTGATCCTGGCAGGAGGTTCAGGGACAAGACTTTGGCCTCTTTCCAGAAGACTCTATCCAAAACACCTCTTGAGTTTTAATGAGCAGGAGAGTCTGTTACAGATCACCGCAAGACGCATTTTGTCCAGAATTTCACCACAACAAGTCACAACGATCACCCATCTTGATCATCTTCATGAAGTGCATCAACAACTACAAGCGGTTCACCAGGATTTGACGAAACAGATTTTTGCTGAACCTGAGGCCCGCAACACACTTCCTGCTATCGCGTGGGCAACCGGTTTTCTTCATCAAAAAGATCCTGAGGCATTGATCATGGTCTTCCCTTCCGACCACCTGATCCAAGGTGAAGAGGCCCTTCACTCTTCTCTCTCGAAGGCAGTTTCGATTGCCAGAGATGGGTATCTCGTGACTCTTGGCATCAGACCTACGGGACCAGCTACAGGTTACGGTTATATCTGCGCAGGACAAGCTCTGAATGGCACAGAGGCCTTTCGTATCCAGTCATTCACTGAAAAACCGGATTCCGAGACCGCACATTCATTTATAAAAAATGGGCATTACTATTGGAATGCAGGAATCTTCGCTTTTGCAGCAAAAACTTTTCAAGAAGAGCTAAAAAGTATCCATCCTGAAATTTACGAAATGATGCAGAAATGGATCCATAAGAGAGAACTTTCTTATGGATCTCTCCCACACCTCTCTATCGATTATGGCATTATGGAAAAAACCAAGAAGGGAGCGATTATTCCTGCTGATATCTCCTGGAGCGACCTGGGCAGCTGGGAAGCGGTTTATGAGCATTCGAATAAAGACACCTCCGATAATCTCATTCAGGGAAATGTCGTTGTTTCGGATTGCCATGATTCTCTCTTTGTCTCTCGCGAAGGTTGCCTCGCAGCAATTGGACTCAGTGGGATGGCTGTTGTCCAGACGGAGGGGGCTACTTTTATCAGTCCTCTCAACAGAACCTCTGAGGTCAAGAAAATCGTCGAGCAGATGGTGAAGGGACAAAACAAAAATCTCACCGAAGGTTACTCGACGATCACTCGCCCTTGGGGTTCTTTTACAGTCCTCGTGGAAAGGGAAAATTTCAAGGTCAAGAAGATCGTTGTCCGTCCGGGGCAAAAATTAAGTCTTCAACAACACCGGCACCGCGCCGAACATTGGGTGGTTATTGAAGGAACCGCAAGGGTCATCAACGGAGATAAAGAACTGCTTCTTGAAACGAATGAATCCACCTATATCTCAAAAGGAAATAAACATCGGCTGGAAAATCCAGGTGCCACCCCCCTCGTAATCATTGAGGTTCAGACTGGGACCTATGTTGGGGAAGACGATATTGAGCGCTTCGAAGACCTCTACGGTCGAATCTGACCCATGCAAGTCGTTATCATCGGTGCTGGCATTGTAGGTCTTCATAGTGCCAACCTCCTCCAAGAAAAAGGGCATGACGTTTTTGTGCTCGATAGTGCACCCTTCCTCGCAGAGCACACCAGTGGCCGGAACAGTGGTGTCATCCACTCGGGTGTTTTTTATAAGACAGGCTCATTCAAAGAGAAAGTCTGTATTGAAGGAAATCGTTTGACCTATGAATGGATTGAAAAGCTTCACGTCAATTACAAACCCTGCGGCAAATGGGTTGTTCCTGAAGAAGGACAGGAAAACGATCTCGATCCCTTCTTTGAGAAAATCCGAAAACTGCCCATGCCTCCACCTCAAAAATTTTCAAAAAGTGAGCTAAAAGAGAAAGAACCCTCCCTCCGTCCTAGCGAGGCGATTTTTGTTCCCTCCACAGGAATCGTCGATGCCGCCGGATATGTAAAGGCGATGGCCAACTTCATCGAAGCAAAAGGGGGGCAGGTGATTCTGAATTGCCAAGTGAAGGAGATTCATGAAAACAAACTGGAGACCTCGGGGGGCGAGATCCCTTTCGATCTTTGTGTTAATTCAGCAGGGCTTTTTGCTGACGAGATAGCAAAGGTGGCGGGTCTTGAAGGTTATACAATCAAACCTTGTCGGGGGGATTATTATCTCCTAAACAAGCAGCCGGTCTCTCGACCGGTTTATCACCTCCCCTATGGGGGAACCCATGGGTTAGGAGTGCATCTGACTCCAACCTTAGATGGTCAAACCCTACTCGGACCAAACGCCTTCTTTATCGAAGAGAAATTAGATTACAAACATCACTCCTCCCCAGAGGCATATGAGAATGCAGTTCGTTTCTATCTGCCTCAGTTAAAGGATTTTAAAATCGATGTTGCCTATTCAGGAAACCGTCCCAAACTTTACCGAGACAATCAGGCAGTTGGCGAATTCGTCACCCAGAAAAAAGGAAACTGGATCCATCTCCTTGGGATCGAATCTCCCGGCCTGACCTCGGCCCCTGCCCTCGCCAAAGAGCTTATTTCCTTGATGTAAGGAAATAAGTACTCGCCTTCAAAAGTCCTTCCGGAATCCCCACATCAAAACAGGCTCCCCGACAAACAACCCCGAGACCAACTGTCCTTTGCGCTAGGAGATTGATCGCATCGGTCAACTGAATCTCGCCGAGGGCCGTTGGCTGGGATCTCTCAATCAGCGAAAAAACCTCGGGTGTAAAAAGATACCTTCCAAAAATCGTCAGATTTGAAGGGGCTGTTTCGGGCCGTGGTTTTTCAACCGCTTGAGACACCTCAAAAAGCCCCTCTCCGATCTTCTTCACACCAACAATCCCATGGGCCGCTGTTTCACTCTTGGGAACCTCTCTTAAAAGAACCCCCCACGTGTATTTCTCTTGGGTCGCCTGAAGGAGTTGATCTGCCCCCGATTTTTTTTCTGCGATAATGACATCGGGCAACAGGACAACAAAAGGATCATCCCCCACTCGTCTTTGGGCACAGAGAACCGCATCACCTAATCCTCTTGGTTCTTCCTGGTAGACAAACTGAATCTGGGAAAAAGATGGATCCAATTTGAAGTAATTTTCGATCGCTGGTTTAGAACGATGTGAAACGATAATCACTTCCTCAATGCCCGCCTCAACCGCCTCTTCGACCACGTACTGAATCGCCGGTTTGGTGCCAATAGGGAGAAGCTCTTTTGGAATGACCTTTGTGATCGGGAGGAAACGAGTCCCCAATCCCGCCGCAGGAATAACCGCCTTTCGGATTTTCTTCACAATCGCCTATTTATTCCTGGAAAAAGCTGGAAACAAGCGGAAATCGTTAATCCCGGGACGGAATCAACGCGCACCCCCCACCACCGGCACGAATGCTTAAGGCTGGATTAAAATCCTCATCGCACGGATTCCCCTTACCATCCCCATCTTCGTCAGCCTGATCCATATTGAAGTGGCTTGGGCAAATATCCTCAGCATCGCCGATGCCATCCCCGTCGCGATCCCCCTGGCATCGATCCCCCGTCTTGTCCCCATTACTGTCGGTCTGATTCGGATTTGGAACCAAGGGGCAATTATCCTCATCATCGATCAACCCATCACCATCGGCATCTTGAGTCGAAGAAACATTCGGTGTCGGATCGCAGAGATCCCCAATACCATCGCCATCGGTATCATTCTGATCGCCATTCACTGCAAAGGGGCAATTGTCATCGAGCCCCTTCCCATCCCCGTCGGGATCCACATTCACCCTCGTCTCCCCACCACACGTCCCCATGAGGCCTACCGAGGCATCATTAGGACCACAATCAATCAGATCCAAAACTCCATCACCATCGGTATCCGACTTCTTCGGATCTGTCCCCCGTTCCCTTTCCTGAGGATCGGGTGATCCATCCCCATCGGCATCTCCATAACAGGCCGGGAGGGTAAAAAGCTCGCGATTCATTGGGGCACAATCGAAGATATCGAGAATTCCATCGCCATCGGTATCGGTCGTGAATGCTGAGCCTTCACAGAGATCGCCAACCCCATCCTGATCGGTATCTGCCTGATCGAGATTGGCAATGAGTCGACAATTATCCTCTTCATTGATCCGTTCATCGCCATCGGCATCTGAATCACACTCGTCGCCTTCACTATCATTATCAATATCAACTTGAGTACTTCGAATCGCAGGGCAAAGATCCGCCCCGTCTAAAATCCCATCTCCATCGGAATCCCCCTCTAACGTACAACCATTCACAGCGACCACCGCTCCGGCAGGAGACCCCAAGCAAGAATCAAGATTGTCCGGAACCGAATCCTGATCCGTATCTTCACAGCCATTATAGCCAACAACAGTAACGTCTACCGTCCCTGGACATTGATCGATTAAATCAGGGACATCGTCTCCATCCGCATCAATCTCTTCGACAACACACCCCGTCGCTGTCACCAAAGTGCCCGCTGGTGTCTCAGGACAGGTATCTCTACCATCGGGGATTGTATCCCCATCAGAATCGGTTTCGGGCTGAGAGGCAGCACAGCCATTCAGATCGACAAGGGTCCCCGCTGGAGTTGATTCACAGGTATCCCGATTATCCGGGATAGAATCCCCATCGGCATCAGGACAACCATTTCCTAAAACAGTTGTTCCCGTGTCTGTATCAGAACACTCGTCATCGGAATCCTCCACCCCATCGTGGTCTGAATCGGTAAAACTATCGCAGGCATCCCCGGAACCATCTCCATCCGCATCGACCCAACCGTCATTGTCATTGAAAGGACAGTTATCAGAATCGGCTCCACGACCATCTCCATCCCAGTCGTTCAAGGGATCTTCAGGAAACGGATCACAGGCATCCCCCATCCCATCGTCATCATCATCAGACTGATTGTCTTCGTTCTTGTTACTTCCGTTTGCATCGAGAGGGCAATTGTCACGCCCATCCTCACCTTCGACACATCGGGCCCCTACCCCATAGTTAACCGCCTCATCCCCATCACAAACCCCGTCATTATCATCATCCGGGTCACAACGATCGGGATAGCTATCTGCATCTGAGTTAACTGCGACCTGACACCCGCTTGGAATACAGATACGAAAAAAACCAAACCCACTGCAGTTATAGGCAATCTCACAACGATGCTCATCCTCTTCGCCTGGGCGTGCCGGGATCGTCGGGCAGAGATCCTCTCCATCCGGAACGGTATCATTATCGGCATCATTCGCCAAAGACCCACCGGCCCCATCGCAAACATTCCCCAATAAATCTCCATCACTATTTGCTTGATCAAAATTATAGACACTTGGGCAATTATCGAGATCATTCTCCCAACAATCCCCATCCAGATCGTTCGAGTTTGAAGGACACCCCTCACGTTCCACAACTGTCGTCCCCTCAAATTCACAGGCACGGGTGTTACCACTCGAACAGAGTCGTGTTGTTACGTTGCGAACATAGATATCTCTCCCCTGAAGATCGCAAAGCGCCTTGCTTCTCTTCCCCGGAGAGACAACGATCGTTAAATCCTGGATCGCATGCTGGTCATCCAAATTCATTTTGTACGCACAATTGTTCCCAAAAGTGACCCTTCTAGCATCGATCTCGATCCCGAGCTGACCTGCCTCCTCTCCAACCTCATCCTCAAAATTGGCGCCTGTCAGGATCACCCCATATCCGTCCGAACACCGCCCTGAGGCAAACGTCCAGGTGGAGTCTTGGGTGATACCATCCATCTGATTGGCAAACCAGATCCAGCAGTGACAATAGCGACCAGACATCAGGGCCAAACGGTTCTGAAGGGACCCGTCATTGTACCACATTCCCGTTCTCCAAACGGTACAGTGATCCTCACAGGTCAGCTGGTCATCGGTCTCAAAATCCTCACAGGAGGCCTCCGCCCCAGACGCTGTTATAAGGACTGCCCCTGTCGCCAGGAGCAAGAATAAAAGGGTTTTAGAGAGATATCTCACAATAAGCCTCATGACTGGTTTCGGCGCCAGACAAGAAAAGTTGCTAGCAACTTTCAACCTCAGGTACCGATAATGTTTATAGACGTGATTTTGTTTTTTTATTTTTACCAATGGTCTTCTTAATACTTTGGAGGGTTTCTAAATGGCAGGAGGCGACGTCAAAAAGGCCAGAACTGATCAGCATGAGATTGGTATAAGCGTCGCTCGCTTCGGCGACGATGTTCTTGGGAAGGCAGGAGAGGCTCACCAAGACTCCACTCAGGTCGGTGGTGAATGGTATCCCTTGGAGACACGAGATCTTCCCCCTGCAGAATCCAGGGATCGGTGGGAGGGAAGTATCGGTTTTGGTGCCTACTGGCGTCAATTTTCAGATAATCCCGCTGAAATCCCCTCCAGGAGATCCGAACTTGCTGAAGAGACTGCCCGTCCGATTATGCTCAGTAATCCTGCTGTTGTTCGAGAGGACCTGATGCGTCAAGGGGTCACCACCGATGTCGATGACCTCACATATCTCGAGGGTTCGGAAACAGGGCCGAATGGAAATGACTGGGCAACAATTGTTGATATGATCTTTCGGGGTCGAAGGAATTTTGCACGCAAGGGTCAGTTTCACCTCCATGCCGATGTCACTGCGAGAGTAGGACTTGCCGCCTACCACAGATCGGCAACCAACGGAACAGCAGAAGTTAAATTTGAAAATGAAGCGCCGCAGCAACTCTGCAGTGGTACCTCAAACCACCCCCGATGTCAGAATCCCACACCACCCCCTGAAGATTCTGCAAATGCCGATGAATTAGATCCGATTGTGATTGATGATTTACAAACGACCCATGACGCTGAGACCGATTTTGGTGTGCACCTGGCTGCCGATGCCAGCATCGGTGCGACCTACGGACGTTTGTCGGTAATCCCATGGATCCGAGGCGCCGAGGTTTTTATCCCTGTCTTGGGTGACGGGGATATCCAAAAGGCCTACTTAAATGGCGGTGGCGTTAACCTCCTCTACGTCTTTGGAGGAGACAAACAGAACGAGGGACGGAGACGAGTCCGATTTCTGGGAAAATAAATAATGGCTAATATACCCTTAAGAGAAGCCCAAAGAGATCAGCTAGTAGAATTACTGATCGATCTCTATTGGGACCAGACAGAGGACTCACAAAATGTCGATATCCATCAGTTGGGGGTCTCCATCGAATCAGACGCCAGTGGAGACACGCATGTCCAGATCAAGGTCAAGGCGGATAATGACACCGATCGCCAGGGGCAATCTGTCCTCAATGAAGCCAACGGCTCGATCGCGGTGGTTCATGACCTTTATTACAAGGCAGATGGTACCTTCGACGCTGATCGCTCGGCACAAGCTCTGATCAAAAGAGGCGACGCTATCTCCACTCCAGGTCTTTGGAGTTATGCCAATGATTTCCTTCAACCAAACTTGGGCAGACAAACCTTTGAGAATGTCCTCGGAGATTTTGTCAAAAGCGAGATCCTGCCAGTGCGGATCTTGAGCCCGATTTCACCTAAAACATTGGTGGTTAATGGTATCCCGACCGAGATCAGCGCTCTCCTGAGCAAGAAAGCAACCTTCTCCGTCGATTTGAAACAGGGAGGGACCACAAAACAACTCGTGGCAGGCCGGTCAACAGATGCCAACAATCTGGCCAAGATCTCCTTCACACCTGATTTTGTCGGAGACGGTGAAGTCATTCTCAAAGGACCAAACAATGAGGTCCTGGCGACTTATAAAATCGAGGCTCAATCACGCCTGATCTCCCCACGTGATAAAGAATCATTCACCGTGGAAACCGGTCAACGGCTTGAGATCCCGATCAAGGTCCGGTCTCAAGCCGGTGAGCGCTTCACCGTGAATCTCTACCAAGTCGATGCGACAGATCCGAACAAAAAAACCCAAATGCAATCCCTCCAATTAGAACCATCGGCTGCTGGTGACATTGTCTATGTTTTTCAGGATACCACTTCTGGGAACACAAACTTTGAACTTGAAATACTCGATCCGTCAGGAAAATCGCTCTCCAAAAACAAGATTAGCGTCACCCTTTCCAAGACTGAGATCGACAGACAGGTCAAGGAAGCGATCGCTAATGGAAACGATACAGCCCTCGCTAACCTCCTGGCCCTTCAACTAAAGGCCCTTAAAGATGCTGATCAGAGAGAGCAATGGGAGGGGTTTGTTAACCTTATTCCTCAGGCAGCGATGCATAAATGGCGACTGAAGGTCGTTGTGACATATAACAGTTTTGATCAAAGAATTTTTGCCATTGATATCGTTCATCCGAATGCCAAAACAAAACCGGATGCACTGGATGAGAAGACACATCAATTTCTAAGATGGCTTGGCAATCTCCTTGGTAACGGACAGATCACACAGGCGCCAGGGCATATCACGATCGAGAGCCATACGGACATCCTCGGCTCGGATAAAGTGAACCAACAGGTCTCAAAGGAAAGGACAAGGCTTGCTCAGGCTGATCTGCAGTCTGGTTTTAAGGATTTCAATGACACAGGCCTAGCCGATGAGAACTTTGAACTAAAAGGATTGGGTAAAACAGAAACGGCCAAAGAAGCACAATCTCCCGCCTGGAAGAGACACCCCGAAAGGAAACACACCCAAGTCACATTTAGCTTCCCAAATACTTCTGAAATTATGCTCGGCAAGCCACTCTTCCCAGAGAAACCGGCAGCGACACCGCCGCCAGCGCCAGTCCCAGTAGAACCACCTCCTGCTCCAGCTCCAATGCCAGCGCCAGTCCCAGTGGAACCACCTCCTGCTCCAGCTCCAGTGCCAGCACCAATCCCAGTAGAACCACCTCCTGCTCCAGCTCCAGTGCCGGCACCTGAGGTAAAAGCTGCACCGGCACCAGTTCCCACTGACACAGAGGCTACTGCCAGGGCCGAGGCTGAAGCGAGGGCAAAGGCAGAGGGAGAGACTCGGGCCAAAGCTGAGGCTGAAGCAAGAGCGCAGGCCGAGGCCCAAGCACGCGCTGAAGCTGAAGCGAGAGCACAGGCTGAGGCGGCGGCCAGACAGGCTGAAGAACCCCCCAAACTCTCGAAAGCTGATGCGACCCAGAGGGACCGAGCCCTTGGACTCCTCAGTCGAGCGGCAGCAACAACGAATCTTCAGACCAGGCTTGGAAAATATCAGGAGGCACAGAGGCTTCTCGCTCCACTCCCTGATATTGAAAATGTCGCTGAACTGAAGGGACAGGCAACAACCGGGATCTCAGAGACAGAGGCGGCGATCAAAGCCGATGAAGAGGCGAAGGCCCAGGCACGGGCCGAGGCGGCAGCGAAGGCGGCTGCTGAGGCGGAGGCAAGGGAGAAGGCTCGGCAGATTAGGACTCTCATGGGACAGGCACAAGACAAGATCAGTGCCGCCGAGAGAAGGGGGACGAAGAAAGATGACAAGATCGCGCGTTACACCGAAGCACTTGCGAAACTCAATGCCGTCCTGGGAATTCAAGCTGATCACGCGGAAGCGGGACAGTTGAAGACAGAAGTTACTAAGAAATTAGATGCGCTGCGGGCAGAAGCCCCAGCTGCTGAGGCGATGGTTGATTTTAATGCACCAGACGCCCCGCCTGCACCGGTCATCGAGCTGACTGCAGACGAGAGATTAAACTTAAGACGCGGCAAGGCAGGTTGGGACAACTACACAACTGCTCAACAAAATGCTCAAGATGTTGGTATCCAAAAGAGAGGGTTGACGGATGCAAAGGCAGCCTACGAAAAAATCCCGGCTGAGAAGAGGAAACACTCTGTCGAAGACGCTTCAACTGAAACGGTTGAGGCGAGACTTACACAAATCGAGGCCGCTTTAGCCCAAATTCTGGCGGCTGAAGAGGCAGCCCGAAGGGCCGCTGCTGCAGTCATTTCTGGAGGTGAGTCAGCGGCAGAAGATTCTGCAACCCCTCGAGAACTCTCGGCAGCCACCAAAAAACACCTCGCTGATGGCCAGACCCAATTCCGATACTATGAGATCGCTGCCCAAATGAACGTCTCACCCGAAGACCAGTTGGGTTACCTGACCAAGGCACGTGAGCATTTTGTCGCCGTGCTTGCCGAACAGCCGGATCATGCGGAGGCAAAGGGTCGGGTCGCAACGATTGATACTAAATTACCCGAACTTGAATCAAAGGTCGTGAAATTGATTGAACCAGCCAGTGGCACAACAGTCGAAGGACAGGTCGGGAAAACGACTGAAATTCTGATCCGAACCAATAATGATGCGGTTCTGACCGCTCAGGTCTCGGTCGGTGGGGTGATTGACAATAACGCCGGCTATTTCGCCGGTGGTCTCACACGGGCCGCATCGAAAGAACATCGATTCGTCGCGAAACCAAACCAGCAGGGTCCTAACGTGATCCAGATAATTTACAAGGGACGCGTCTTGGCGACGGTGACCGTGAATGCCGCAGCCGCGGCGGCCGCTGCCCCACGAGCACCTGTTGTTGATGAATGGGCCTCGCCCCCTACCTATGATGTGAAGAACCCTCAAGAGAGGGCGAATTGGTATCAGGCGACGGATAAGTCCCTTGGAAAAGTTAAAGATGCCTTTGGGGTGGCAATAAACAGTTATGAGGCAGATGGCACGCCAAGCCGTGTCGATGTCGCCTTTTTGGTCAATGCTGATGGCACTATCGGTAAAATCATTGTGACCTCAATCGGGGGTATCTCCAATGGGCGCCAGATCGTGGAGGAGAGAATTTATAGTATGATCAGACAATGGCGATTTGAACCCTCTGGAAGTACTGCCCCCCAACAAGTCAAGCTTTTCTGGAAACGATAACCTTATTGAGAAAAACCTAATGACCGACATCCGCCAAAAATTTCAACAGGCCCTTCAGGACGATCAAAATGTATCCCTCACAGAGCTCCAAGGGATGGAGGAGGCGCTCAGAGAGGATGAGGCAAAAGGCTTTCCCGAACTCACAGCGGTCCTCGAAGAAGGATGTCAGGATCTTACGAGGACCTATGATCGCGAAGTGGTTCAGCGATTCACCGAACTGACCGATAAAGGCCTGAGTCAAATCATCGTTGGGAAGACCCAGTTCGTTAATGAGGCACGCCTCGCCTTGATGGGAGATAAACAAGTCTCAGCAGACGAATGGGATCGGGTGTTAGGGGCAGCGAAATCTTCTACACTCCTTCCCCCAGTCGAGGCAGCCAATTTTTCTCTCGTAGAGATCCTGACCCATGCAGCCATGGATACCCAAGTCAGTGCCGAACCGGATTTCCTCAGGACAAAGATCGAAGAGGTCCGCTCTAGAATGATGCCGAAACGTGTTGAGATCCCCCAATGTATCATGGGGAGTTGTACGCAGGGAGAACGGGAGAGCCTTGCCGAGGGAGAAAGGCTCCTCCGTGAGGGCCACTATGATCGTGCCCTCACCAAATTCTCCGACGGTCACTCTATCTACAATGACCCTATTTTCATCTTCAAGATCGCCGAGTGCCTTCGACTCCAGGGAAATATCGGGGGGGCGGTCCTTTATTATCGTGAATTCTTGAGGACCCCAGGCCTCTCCAACCATGAGGCGATCGAAAAAATGATCGCGAACCTCTCGAACAGGACAGTCGTCACCGTCATCAATTACGATGCGAAGGTCGCGCAGGGTCGGAAGCTTTTGAAACAGATCACCGATTGGGTTCTCGAAGTCGCCGCACTGATCCCGAAGGCACGTCGAGAACAAGACGTTATTAAATTCGTGAATGTCCGGTCACTGCTTGTCAAAATGCAAGAGAGACGTCGGATAGCTCTGGAGACGGAGAAGGAATTCGAAAAGGCGATTAAAGATATCGATGCTGATGCCTTAAGGTATGCCGTCCTGAAATTAGAGATCCTCCATGGCCAGGTCTCAAAGCTGGCGGAGGAGGCAAAAAACGATCCGGGAGAGGCGGTCTACCATACCGGTGAAACCACCGTAGAATGGGAATTTCCTGATCTGCCTGAGGGAGAAGGGATCACCACAGGCCCTTTTATCGAAGTTCACACAGGAAGGGTGGGACCCGAGCCTAAGCGATGGTGATGAAACTATGGGTATCATCTGCCAACTCCCTGATTTCATCGACCCAACCCTCGACCTTTTCGAGATCGATGACAAACGACGGCAAGATCCTCGGTATAACCTAAGAATCGCCACCGAGATCCCAGACAGTGACGACCCGATCACCTATGCCCCGTCAGAGACCTCAATCGACCAACACCCGTTAGAACAGTTTCTATCCGGTAGCACACTCACGAAATACTATGGCCTCCTCGTAGCGATTGATAAACGCGATGGTTCACTGGATGGGAGATTTTCAGGTCACAAATTCAGGCGCTTCATCAAGGAAAAAGAGGGGTATGTTGATGGGATCCCTTGGGATGGGAGGTGGGCTTCAGGGGATTCCAGAAATCTCCGAAGATTTGCGCTGACCCTCTCCGGTCTGTATCAAAAATGTCACCTCGTTGAAGAGGGAAGCTCCGTTCCGGATGGTGGAGTGAATGCCCCAGACGGTGGTATCGGGAATGATGGCGGATCTATCACGGAGGTCGATGCGTCCCGAGCCGCTGGCGCCGTTTCTGCCGAAGCAACGCCCGTTTATTCAGAACCCCCAAGTTGGTCGCAACTCGTCGGAAATTTCTTCGTGGATAACCACGCGATCGTTGTCGGTGCGCTCCTCCTGGTAACGCTTGGACTACTCAGGTGGAGTAGGATTCGAGGCCTACGCCCTGCGGTAGAAGAGATTGTTGATCACGGAACGGCAGTGGGTGCTCGTGAGCCACCGTGGGTTTCAGATGGGGCGTTACTTCGTAGCAGAGGTCCCGCAAGGGCCTCCGTCCCTGACGAGGCAACCGTTCGCCTCGCTCGCACAGCAGCAGCTCAGGAACCGAGTGTTACCGTCCATGTAGATTCAACGGATGGACGATTGATTATTGGGAGGGCACCAACAGTTCGGGCAGCCCCTGGAGGAGCCGCGAGGGTCGTCGTGCCAGACGTCGGAGCTGATGGGGGAACGTTTGCCGGCGCCCTCGGACCGAGACCAGAGGGGAGGATTGTCGTGGGCGTCGGTGAAAGAGCCCCCGACCGACTTCTCCAAGACGCCACAGCTTTACGAAGTTTGGATGAGGTTGATTGGAGCGGTGATCTGCTCCTCCGAAGAGTGACTGTTAGTTTTGAAGGATGGACCATTGAACTCGATGCAGGGCGATTTGAACACTTCCTGACCTTCAGCAAGGGAGCGATTACCGGAATGGTCGAGCAAGGAACCTATCGTATTAATAATCCAAGGGCCCTTGAGGAATATCGTAAACTGGTCGTTATTACAAAGGCCTGGCATAGCGGTCCTGGTGGCTACCATCATGTCCCGATCCTCCCGGGTGGTCGCTTCACCTTAAGCGAAGAGGCTCGTCGGTTATTGTCTATTCAGGGTGGCCTCGACCTTCCGACTGAAACGGAAATCCTAGTTTCAGAAACCCAATTACTAGCAAGAAAGGGTATTTCTATTGTCACTGTTGAGGCGATGAGCAAGGCCTCACATAAATTAATTGACGCCGCCGAAGAACACCCAGACCTCCGTGATCGAATCTTTGCACTCCTCGAAGAGATCTTCGAGACCCCCTATTTTAGGACCTCGTTTTGAAATTTGACACCTCGCCCAAGTTTCCGTAGTCTGGTGGCACGATGACAACCTTCAGTGACCTCTTAAAACAGGTCAAAAAAGAGATCCGTGAGCTCCAACCAAAAGAGGTAGAGGAGCTTGCCAAAAAGAATCCGAAGACCGTCCTGATCGACGTCCGTGAACCTGAGGAGTGGCAGGGAGGGATCGTCCCTGGGGCCAAGACAATCGCGCGCGGTTTCCTCGAACTGGAGATCGAGGACGAGGTACCAGATAAAGAGAGCGAGGTCGTCTGTTACTGCGCCGGAGGGATTCGATCGGCCCTTGCCGCTAAGTCACTTGGGCAATTAGGTTACAAAAAGGTTTCGTCGATGATCGGTGGCTTCAATGGCTGGAAAAATGCCGGGCTCCCGATCGAGACAAAGAAGATGCTGAATCAGGACCAGATGACCCGATACTCGCGTCATCTGACCTTGCCCGAGGTCGGGGAAGAAGGGCAAATGAAGTTGCTTGAGGCGAAGATCCTTCTTATCGGAGCGGGAGGACTCGGATGCCCCACAGCGATCTACCTCGCCGCCGCAGGAGTCGGGACACTGGGTATTGTCGACTTCGATCAGGTCGATCTCACAAATCTTCAGCGTCAGATCCTGCACCGTGAAATGGATGTTGGTACGCCGAAGACCGAATCGGCCCGTCGGGCGATCGCCGGAATCAATTCACAGGTCAAGGTCATCACACACGCCGTGAAGTTGAATCGCGACAATGTCATGGAGATTATCAAGGAATACGATGTTATCGTGAACGGCTGTGATAATTTTCCAACACGCTATCTCTTGAATGACGCCTGCGTCCTTTCGAAAAAACCGATGGTCGATGGAAGTATTTTTCGATTCGAGGGACAAGTGACTATTTTTCATCCTGGCAAAGGGCCTTGTTATCGTTGTCTCTATCCATTACCCCCACCCCCTGAAATGGCCCCCTCATGCGCCGAAGCGGGTGTCCTTGGGGTCCTGCCAGGGATCATTGGCTCTATTCAGGCGGTCGAGGCGATCAAGCTCGTCTTGGGTAAGGGGGAATCACTCGTCGGTCGCTTGTTAATGTACGACGCCCTTTCACAAAAATTCCGCGAGATGAAGGTCAGACGTGATCCCGCCTGTCCGGTCTGCGGGGAGAATCCGACGATCAAAGAGCTCATTGACTACGAGGGATTCTGTAGGATATAGAGGCTCCTCAACTTTCACTTATAAGGAGGCTTTATGTTACAAATCGGTCAGCCAGCCCCAGACTTCTCGGCAGATGCCGTTGTCGTGGAGGAGTTCAAGAAGGTCAATCTGTTCGATTATAAAGGGAAGTGGGTGGTGCTTTTTTTCTACCCCCTCGACTTCACCTTCGTCTGCCCGACGGAGATCACCGCCTTCTCCGATAACTACGGGAAATTCAAGGAGCTCGGTGCCGAGGTCCTCGGTGTCTCTGTCGATAGCAAGTTTTCGCACCTCGCCTGGATCAAGACCCCTCGAAAAGAAGGGGGACTCGAGAGACTGAATTTCCCATTACTTGCCGATCTCTCGAAACAAATCAGCCGTGACTATGAGGTTCTGCTTGATGCAGGAATCGCTCTCCGCGGCGTCTTTATCATCGATAATAACGGCAAGCTTCGTTATAAGTGTGTTCACGACCTAGGAATCGGACGCAACACCGATGAGGTCCTTCGAGTCCTCGCAGCGATTCAGGAGGTCGACAAGACCGGTGAGGTCTGCCCGGCCAATTGGAAACCGGGAAGCAAGAAAATCAAGCCGGATGTCGTGAAGTCGAAGGAGTATTTTCAAGGTATTTCTTCAAAGGCTTGAAAGTAATCCGCACGCATCGTCGGATTATGTCCCCTCTCATAGTCGATCGTCGTGACCGGTTTTGTCCCATAATCATGCCCCGGATAAACCTTGATCGTCGGATCGAGCCCTTTTAACTTCTGGAGACTTTGAAAAAGCTCCCTCGAATCCCCTCCAGGCAGATCACAGCGACCGCAGTTCCCCTGAAACAGGGTATCCCCAGTAAAAAGATAGAGATCCTCAACAAGATAACAGGTTGAGCCGGGGGTATGCCCTGGCGTATGAATAGCAACAACTTTTAGTTTTCCAATCGGGAACTCCTTCCCCGCTGTCAGGAGGATCTTTTTCCCCTGGCTCTTTTTGACCGCTTCTTGATCCAGATGATTAATAAAAATTTCTGCCCCTGTCTGTTCGACAACCTTCTCAACCCCCTCCACATGATCAAAGTGGCGATGTGTCAGAAGGATCTTTCTCACCTGATAACCATCTTTTTTTGCCAAGCCCAAAAGGCGATCGACCTCCCATGCGGGATCGACATAGGCACACTCCTTCGTCTCTGGATCTCCAATGAGATAGTTGAAATTTTTCATCATCCCGACTTCGAGTTGTTGGATGTAGATCATGTGAGGGCTCCCAGTTTGATCCCAAACCAAATGGTTACGGCAAGAAGGATAAGATTTAATGTTTGGGCTGTCTTGATCTTTCTCGCATAGCGCTCTTGCGTTGCCAGATCCCCCTGAATCACACCAGACGCCATCCGCGTCAGCTTGAGTCCCATCCCAAAACACTGCATTCCGGCAATCAAAAAAATCAGGAGGGTCAGCGCAAATTTCCAGATCAGGAGACCACCAAATTTATTGAAATACTCGGTCCCAAACTGGATTTTAAAATGAGTCAGATGAATCGCCCCACTCATAAAGGTGAGACAGAGCCCCAAAAGAAAAAGGGGGTGAAAAAGACGAAGGGAGGCGGCAAAAACCTGAACCCTCTGACCGCTATCAGAAATCGAATTCAGGGCAGCCGGAAATATGAAAATAAAAAAAAAGCCGCTGCCTAAACTCAAAACAACCCCAAAAATATGGAGGTAATTTAAGACGAGATTCATGACGAATAGGTCTCCATTTCATCCAGTTTTTTCATCAGCTCATGAATAATTCCATGCATCTTGAAAATAAATAGCAGACAGAGGGTCAAGGTAACGGCCACAAGGGCGATCGAGGCAAAGGCCCAGTAGAGATGGGACATATAAAATTCTTGCTGATGGGCCGATTTGAGTCCGGCCGCCATCGTCAGACAGAGACAGAGGAGAGAGCCTAGAGAAAAAAAGACGGCAATGAATCTCATCGAAAACTGATTAACATTCTCCTTGCCTCCTGCAAGCGGGAAATATACGGATGAATCAACAAACCCGAGGGGGGGATGGCTGAATTTCTCCAGAATCTTGAGAAATTTCTAAACGACCTGAGCAACTGGGTCTGGGGACCACCCCTTCTCATTTTGCTTGTCGGAACCCATCTTTTCCTGACGGTAAGACTTCGTTTTATCCAGCGTCATCTCTGGAAGGCAATCAAGCTTTCGATAAGTCGAGACAAAGAAGGGGCAGGAGA
The DNA here is from genome assembly GCA_016180845.1 of Deltaproteobacteria bacterium. Lineage (NCBI taxonomy): Bacteria > Pseudomonadati > Myxococcota > Myxococcia > Deltaproteobacteria bacterium. Next base: position 695,790 of record JACPAK010000001.1, on the reverse strand, counting down.
TGTTAGTCAATTTGGTGCCTTAACCACCGCCCTTGCGGCGACGATCGGCACCGGGAATATTGTCGGTGTCGCGACAGCGGTTGCCTCAGGCGGACCCGGAGCGGTCCTCTGGATGTGGCTCACCGGCGTTTTTGGGATCGCCACGAAATATGGCGAAGCACTTCTGGCGGTTAAATACCGCGTTCTCGATGAAAAAGGACAGATGTGTGGTGGTCCGATGTATGCACTCGAAAGAGGGTTAAAGGCCAAATGGCTCGGAACTCTCTTTGCCATTTTCACGTCGGTTGCTGCCTTCGGAATCGGCAATATGGTCCAGGCAAATTCGATCTCGAGCATGCTCCACGAGACCTTTCATGTCTCTCCCTGGATCTCTGGAATTGTGATGGCCATCCTGACCGCCGTCGTGATCCTCGGCGGGATTAAGTCGATCGCCCGGGCCTGCGAGGCCTTGGTTCCTTTTATGGCAATTTTCTACGTCGCTGGTTGCATTTTTATTCTCATCAAAAATGCTTCGCTGCTTCCGGAAACAGTTCGCCTTATTGTTTCTAGTGCTTTCACGGGTCAGGCAGCCATTGGTGGCTTCTTGGGGGCTGGAATGAAGGAAGCGATCCGTTATGGAGTGGCGCGGGGTCTTTTTTCGAATGAATCAGGACTCGGCTCAGCACCGATTGTTGCGGCAGCAGCGCAAACGAAAAACCCGGTCCGACAGGCGCTTGTCTCTTCCACCGGGACCTTCTGGGATACGGTGGTGGTTTGTGCCTTTACCGGTCTTGTTGTCGTCAGCTCTGGCGATTGGGCCAGTGGACTGAAAGGGGCAGCGCTCACACAGTCGGCCTTTAGTCATATCCCCGTCGTTGGTCCACTTGTTTTGACTGTTGGACTCCTCACCTTCGTCTTCTCAACCATCTTGGGTTGGTCCTACTATGGTGAAAAGGCGGCCGAATATCTTTTCGGCACAAAAGTCATTAAACCATACCGCTATCTATGGGTCCTCGCCGTTCTTCTTGGCTCTGTGGCAACACTCCCGATGGTCTGGTCGTTTGCCGATATCGCAAATGGGCTGATGGCGATCCCGAACCTGATCTCACTTGTCTTGCTCAGCGGCGTTATCGTCAAGACAACTCGAGAGTATCTCTGGAGCGGAAACCTGGATAAGAGCGAAGGAAATTAAGAAGACATTTCGAGTGTCGATTAGACCTCTACGAGAATGTCGTTCCCTTCCACCTTGCACGGAAAAGTCTGCACTTTTGCTGCCGGATTCACCGGTGACACCCCTGTTGTCACATCGTACTGCCAACCATGCCACGGGCAGGTCACGATAGTCCCATCGAGACTTCCCTCACCCAGTGGACCACCACGATGGACACAGATATTGTCAATCGCACAGATTTTTCCCTCGACATTGAAGAGGGCGATCTGTTTCCCCTTCACCTCAATCACACGTCCCTCATTAGCGGGGACATCCGACTTGTTGATCGCTTTGATAAATTCTCCCATAGTCATCTCCTCCTAGACTGCAAAACAACCGCAAGCAGGTCAAAGTGTCAAGTGCGATGTCCATCCTGAGACCCAGGTGGGAATTGTCGGGGCGACTGGATTCGAACCAGCGACATCTAGCTCCCAAAGCTAGCGCTCTACCAGACTGAGCTACGCCCCGGAAAAAACTAAATTAATCTATTTGAGCCTATCAGATCAATAACTTTGATTGAATTGCCTTTTATAAAATCGGAGAACCGGGCGTAATACCGAAGGAAATAACAACATCTAATTTTGTCGTAAAGAAAGGTTCCTAAAAAAGCGTATAGCTTTGGTGATTCAATAACTTTGGTTCACGTTTTTAATATCTTTAGTCACTATCCCGTGTTGTGCAGTCAGGCACCTGGCCTTTTTCATCAACGATGGTACTTAGCGCCGCTTCCCGCATACGACCATCACCAATTGCGTTCGCATGTCTGCGTCGTACGCAGAGAGAAAGGCCTCTGTCTTGTGCATGCTCTTGAAGAAAAACATCTCTAGCAGGGGGTGACATTCTGCTAGTACCCTCTTCAAACATCGTCCATGACGAGCAAGCCTTGGTCGCAATGGCAAGGAGACGGTCTCGAACGGCCTGGTTTTCAATTCCCGCAGCCGCGTAGACGCGAGCACTACAGTGATAGCTCGAACTCTTCGCAATGTGGACTTTTGCTATCTGTTTTTCGCTTTCATCGTGCCCCTCAAGGGCCCTGTCAACACCATCCGGACTAAAGGGTCCCTCATCCCAATGAATACCAAGAACCCAGGGGGGAACCTCCGTTCCTATCTCACGACAATAAGACAATAACGCAAAACAACCCACACCGGCAATGAGAGGTCGAACCAATTGGGACAATGGTGGCATAGACATCCTCCTTGTTACAGAACAGTCGTGTGATCGTATTGGCGGAGAAATAGTTGCTAAAGAAGTGATCCAAATAATTCGTATCTTATCATGCATGGGGCACGCGATATTGAAGCGGCATTCGACGACTAAAATATTTCGAAAATATCAACTGAATCGCCATTCATTTTTCACTTGCGCTGTGCGTCATATAGATTTAGCCTAGAGGGAGTTACAAAGGATACCCAACTAAGAGGAGGTCCTATGGCCCAAGATACAATTACCCAAAAGGAAAAGGAAGCTGCCAAGGAAGTCATGGAGATCGCTGAAGCGGCCCGTGAGGAAAAGTGGGTTCATCCGAGTTTTGTGGGTGAGCTTTTTATGGGTCGTCTCCGAACCGACCTGATTGCCCCCTACCCGCAACAAACCGCCGAGGACAAAAAAATTGGGGATGAATACCTCAAAAAGGTTGAAGAGTTTTTAAAGAAAAATGTCGATCCTGAACTTCACGACAGAACAGGCGAGATCCCGCAGGCTGTTATCAAAGGCCTCATCGAGCTCGGCTGTTTTGGGATGAAGATCCCAAAAGAATACGGTGGCCTTGGTCTGTCACAGGTCAACTACAATCGTGTTGTTCAACTCGTCACCAGTTATTGTGGATCTGTCGCCGTCTGGCTCTCTGCCCATCAATCAATCGGTGTCCCACAACCCTTAAAACTCTTCGGAACGCCTGAACAAAAAAAGAAATTTCTTCCAAGGCTTGTGAAAGAAATCTCTGCATTTGCCCTGACAGAACCAGGGGTCGGCTCAGACCCTGCTCAAATGGCAACGACAGCAACCCCGACGGAGGATGGAAAATATTTTACTCTTAATGGTGAAAAACTCTGGTGCACCAATGGACCTGTCGCCAGCCTTATTATCGTCATGGCGAAAACCCCATCAAAATTCGTTAATGGAAAAGAAAAGAAGCAGATCACAGCCTTTATTGTCGAGGCGAATTCTCCAGGGATTGAGGTTGTTCACCGTTGTCAATTCATGGGACTCAGGGCGATCCAGAATGGCTTGATCCGTTTCAAAAACGTCAAGGTCCCTCGAGAAAATATCCTTTGGGGTGAAGGCCTTGGTCTGAAACTGGCACTGATCACGTTAAACACAGGACGACTAACCTTGCCAGCCGCCTGTGTGGGGGCAGCAAAGCTGGCCCTCGAAATTTCGAAAAAATGGTCAAATGAGCGTGTCCAATGGGGAGCCCCGATCGGAAAACATGAGGCGATCGCCTCGAAGATTGGTGAAATGTCAGCAACTCTCTTTGCAATGGAAGCGATCACCTGGCTTACCTCTACCTATGTCGACCTCGGTGGCAGGGACATCCGTCTTGAGGCGGCGATGTGCAAGCTCTTCTGTTCGGAGAAGGGATGGAAGATTATTGACGAAACACTCCAGATCCGTGGCGGGAGGGGCTATGAAACGGCGGAGTCACTAAGACAAAGAGGGGAAGAAGGGGTCCCGATTGAGAGGATGATGAGGGATTTTAGGATCAACACGCTGATTGAGGGATCCAGCGAAATTTTGAGGCTCTTTATTGCTCGAGAGGCGCTCGATCCTCATATGCGAGTTGCTGGCGCCCTGATTAACCCAAAATCACCTTTCAGTGCCAAGATGAAGGCGATAGGGAAAATGGGAACTTTTTATTCGCGCTGGTATCCGCAGCAATGGCTCCACTGGTCATTGTGGCCAAAACATGCGAGCTTTGGTCCGCTCGCTCGTCACGCCCGTTTCGTTGACCACGCGAGTCACCGTTTGGCCCGAACTATCTTCCATTGCATGTCTGTTCATCAGGCAAGATTGGAGAGGAGACAGCAGGTTCTTGGGAGGATTGTCGACATCGGAACCGATCTCTTTGCCATGGCGGCAAGTTGTTCACGAGCAATCACCCTCTCCAAACAGAACAACGCGGATCGTACTCCTCTGCAACTCGCCGATCTCTTTTGCCGAATTGCGAAACGACGTATCAAACGAGCCTTCAAAGAGATCTGGTCCAATGAGGATGCCAAGACTTACAGCGTCGCTCGAGGTCTCCTCGAGGGCCAGATGGGGTGGCTTACCACAGGAATCATCAAAGAAACAAGCTCTACTGGACCGGTGACGGAGGTGTCGAAACCTCGCTTGGCACAGGTACGTTAGCCGGCATCTGTTGAATAAGCTCGATGACAAGGAGTGTCGCCCGGCGGTTTTGCGCACGTCCTTCGGCAGTGGTATTCGGTGCAACCGGTTTTTCTTCACCCATCCCCACTGTATGGATTCTCTCTGATTCCACCCCACAAGAGACGAGATAATCCTTCACAAGGTCGGCACGCCTCTTCGAAATATAGCGGTTCATTGCATCCGTTCCGACGCTATCGGCATGCCCCTCGATACGAACCTTCCGAATCTCAGGGTGATTCAAGAGAAGTTCGGCGACTTCATTGAAGGCCCTCGCCATCTCCCCACTCAGTTCTGATCTTCCGAAGGCAAATGTGATCGGAATCTCTGTCCCGATAATCTGACCCTCCTTAAATTCTATCTTGACCTCAGGGCAACCAAAGAAGGCGGCAACGCCAATGGATTGAGGACAACGATCTTCTAGATCCCGAATACCGTCACGATCGGAATCGGCATCCGCCAACAAATAAATCGCCTGAATATCACTTTTCTCATAGTCCTGACTCAACGAATAAACCTTCGGGCAACCAGCATCGTGGATTTCTGGATTGAAATCCTCCTCGGTAGCAGGGCACCGAGAGACCAACGAAACCGTTTCTCGTAACTCAAAAAACTTCGGGCAGTCCTGATCATGGATCTCGGGATTGAATTGCGATGGGTCTTCAGGACATCGATTGGCAAGGTCTGATGCCGCCAAAACGTAGACAGTTGCATATTCCTCTTTTGAGAGATCTTTCCGGAGTTCGTACACCTTGGGACAGGCAGGGTCATGTTTCTCCGGATCAAAATCCTCTTCCTGACTTGGGCAAGAGAGACTCAAAGACGCAATCTGACTTAACTCATAATATTTTGGACAACTTGGATCGTGAATTTCTGGATTAAAGTCCTCTGGCTTTTCAGGGCATTTCCCCTTCAACTCAAAGACAGCCCATTCAACAGCCGGCTGCTCCGGAAGACCGTATTTTTGCTCCATCATCTTTTGACGTTTTCTCTTATGAGCCTCTGTAGACCCTGCATAGCTGGCCTTTAAAAGCCCCCGGATTCGCGGAGCGCCGGCCCCATAAACAAGCCCCGCTCCGAATCCCCCCGAGAGACTGAGTCCATTTTCCGCCTTCCAACGAAGTCCGCCCAGCAGTTCAACAGGATTTTCAGCCACCTCCTCAAACAACCGGTCCAATGGCCCCTTGGCGATTCCCTCCAGAGTAAAATCAAGCTTAGGAGTAAATTTCACCGCTGCTCCAAGACCCAAAAGAAGCCTCGCCTTGCTGATCTGAATATTGCTGACATTAATATCTTCCCCAACTTCTACCCCCGTATTAAGACCAAGAACGAAACGACGGGCGAACTCGACATCGAGGGCAAGGATACCACCACCCAGAATCGATTCATCACCAACGAAGTTTTGCGCATTGCCCGTCGGCAAATGAATAAAAGGGACAACAGCGATCCCAACCGGATAACGATAGGGGGAAAGGATCTCGAATTTTAAATCGATCCTCAGATCTCCCATATCAAGCGCATTCTCGAATCCCCCTGTCCCTGACGGTTGCTGAAACCGATTAAACCAGGCGATAGGGAGATCGGCCCCCAGAGAAAACCAATCGAAGAGACCGATCCCGGCAAAAAAATGCTCTGTAAAAACGGTGTCTATAATCGTCCGCGTCGACCCCTCCATCGGACGGTAGGCAATATCCAATTGCGTTCCTGCCTCCCACTCCAGGTGAAAAAGCCCTTGGGAGCCATAGATAAATTGAAAATCGTTATGAAGGGCGCTCGGGTAGGCACGAAAGACACTAAACCGTGTCGCTGTGGCATAAGAAAAGATCGGGGCCAGCAATACAAAGATAAAGACGAGAAGGGAAATGAGGCGTCGACCGGCTTTTAAAGTTGGTGACATCTTCTTGGAATATCATAACGTTAGCAACGATTTCAAACACAAGCAACAAAAAATGGGCGCTTTATAAATTAAAAAGCCTCTGATAGGATAGAAAGAGTGGTGCCTCGACGAATGAGAGCTTTTTCTGTTTTGTTCGGTAGTAGTCTTGTTTTTCTTGTTGCCTGTTCAGCACAGATAGATATTGCGGGCCTCACCGGAGATTCATCCCCCCCCGCTATCACGGCACAAAACCCTGTAGATGACGCCACTGTCGCCCCTAACATCAACCGCGCTTCGATTACCGTCGATGAAGAAGTAAACGTCTCTGAAAGCAGCGTGACGCTTGTCTGTGCAGGAACATCGATTTCGCTCGGAAATTTGAGCTTCGACAGTTTGACTCGAGTACTCTCTGCAGCGCTCCAGCAAGACCTCCCTCTGGGGGCCAGTTGTACCCTGACCTGGAATATCACAGACGCCTCAGACAATCCCAGGACAGTCGTTGTCACATTTAACGTCAGCAATGCCCTGGATGCGACGAGTCCCACAGTCAGTTCTTCAGAACCCTCGAACGGGGCCACAGGGGTGAGTACCAATCTTGCGACTCTTACATTCACCTTTAGTGAGGCAATGGATGGAACTCGATGTGCCCCCTCGAATATCTCATGCAGTCCTACACTCACCTTTGCTTCCTGTAGCTATAATAGTGATAACAATAGCTGTACCTGCACCTTAAGCTCCTCCCTTACCAGTGATACAAGCTATACTTGTACCCTTTCGAGTCAGACCGATGCCGCCGGCAATTCGGTTTCCGGAGGGAATCCTAGCGTTACTTTTACAACAGGATCGACGGCCGATACGACAAGCCCCACGGTCTCATCGTTCGAACCGGCTAATAACGCTACCGGAGTGGCAACAAATCTCTCCTCGATCAAAGCCAATTTCAGTGAAACGATGAACTCGGGTCTATGCTCCACATCCAATGCATCCTGCTCCCCTTCCATCACGTTATCCTCCTGCACCTACAGCTCGAATAGTTGTTCCTGCGCGATCAGCGGCTCTCTGTCAGCAAGTACCACTTACACCTGCACCTTCTCAGGCCAGAAAGATACGGCGGGAAATGACCTCTCCGGCTCCGCCAGCACCAGTTTCACGACAGCTGCTGCGGCTGACACAACCGCACCAACTGTCAGTAAAGCTGTACCGGCAAATGGGGACCTCAATCAATCAATCTGCCAACCAATTTACATTTGCTTTAGTGAAACGATTAATTCCGATCAGTGTACCACCGCGAATGCCACCTACACCCCTGCCGCTTCGCCAGAGGGTTCTGGATCGTTCTCCTATTGCTGTGTGGAAGGAGAGGCTGGCTGTACCACCCCTAAAGACCCCAGCTGCAGCGGTACCGTGTTTGAGTGGGGGCTTGATTGGCCGACGATTTGTGGGAATGCAGCTAGATCCGGTGGAAGTCAAACCTGGAATGTCCGAGGGAACCTTTCGGCGCCGCAACAATACACCATCACGATTCAAAACGTAAAAGACCCCTCAGGGAACACAATGACCAACTCGTCCGTTAGCTGGACGCCTCAGGATTAACGAGAATTTTTTTCATTTTTTGAAGTGCCTTCCCACGATGACTGATCTGATTCTTAAGATCAGGTGAGATTTCAGCCATTGTCTTACCAAACTCCGGCAAAAAGAAGATCGGATCATAACCGAAGCCTCCAACCCCTCCAGGTTTCCTTGCAATCTCACCGTCGCATCTTTCTTCAACAAAAAATTCCCGACCATCGGTCAGCCTCAAGACCATCGCACAGACAAAGTGGGCTGACCTCTCCCCTTCTTGAATAGATTCCATCTCGCGAAGAAGTTTGGAAAGATTTTCAGCGTCTGATGCCTTCTCTCCTGCATAACGTGCTGAAAAAACACCCGGTCTCCCTCCCAAGGCATCAACGACCAATCCGCTGTCATCGGCCAACGTAGGCAAACCAGTTTCTCCAAAGACAGCCCGCGCCTTTTTCAAGGCATTCCCCTGAAAGGTCGGTTGATCTTCAATCACCGGTTCGAGCTGTTGAAATTCCCAAAACGGGATAAGTTGTAAAGGAAGCCCTCGAAGAAACTCCGAGATCTCACGGAATTTGCCCCGATTTAATGTGGCAACAATCAGTTTCAATTTGACCTCAAAATTCCCCCACTTTGAAAAAGGGGGGCAAGGGGGGATTTATTCCTTCGCCAAATTCTCAAACCGGGTAAACTGCGTCAAAAAGGCGAGCTTTGCGCTCCCGATCGGGCCATTTCTCTGCTTGCCGATAATAACCTCCGCGATCCCCTTATTGACTGTTTCGCGATCATAAACCTCTTCTCGATAGAGAAACATGATGAGGTCCGCATCCTGTTCAATAGCCCCTGATTCACGAAGATCAGCCATGATCGGGATCGGCGGCTTTCGACTTTCCACCATCCGATTCAGCTGGGAAATCGCAATAACCGGAACGTTAAGCTCCTTCGCGAGTGCCTTGAGAGAACGTGAAATATCAGAAATTTCCCGTTCGCGACTTTCCTTGAAGCCAACCCCTCGAATAAGCTGTAAATAATCGACCACAATCAAACCAAGCCCATGCTCCTTCAAAAGTCTCCTCGCCTTGGCACGCATCTCAAGGACAGAAATTGCCGGTGAATCATCGATAAAAAGTGGTGCCTCGGAAAGGGTCCCGGCAGCCCGTGTCAATTTCGGCCAATCGGTCTCCGATAAAAAACCTCCTCGAAGTCTCGATCCATCGATCCGCCCTTCCATACAGAGCATTCTCTGAACGAGCTGCTCCTTGGACATTTCCAGGGAGAAAATAGCAGAGGGAATCTTGCGAATAACAGCGGCATGGGCGGCGACGCAAATCGCAAACGCGGTCTTCCCCATACTCGGTCGACCCGCAACAACAATAAGATCAGACCGCTGCAATCCCGCGGTGAGTCGATCCAGCTCAAGAAATCCGGTCGGAACACCGGTAATCAGCTCTTTCTTTTCATAGAGCTGTTCAATGGTTCGGAAGCTCTCTTTGACAATATCTTTTATTGGAAAAAAGGACTGCCGGACTCGTCTCTGAGCAATCTCGAAAATTTCTTTCTCAGCATTATCCAGATATTCTTCAATGTTTCCTGTAAGAGAATACCCCTTCGTCACAATCTCCGTCGCCTTCTGGACAAGTTTTCTTAAGATTGATTTTTCCCGAATGATCCGGGCGTAGCTTTCAATATTCGCTGCCGTTGGAATGCTATCTACAAGCATCGAAAGGAAGGCAGCGCCCCCAGCGTCCTCCAAGGTCCCTTCTCCGCGCATTCTTTCACAAACAGTAATCAGATCGATCGGCTCTCCTTCTTCAGAAAGCTCGAGCATGCATCGGAAAACCTTGCGATGGGTCTCTCGATAAAAATCATCGGGCGTCACAATCTCGACAACCCGATGGATCGCCTCATTGTCAATCATGATACCGCCAAGGACAGACTGCTCCGCCTCCAGATTTTGAGGAGGAAGCTTGGAGACGAGAGACTCAACCCTTGGGGCTTCTTCAGAACCCATGAATTATTTCTTTTTAACTTCGATCTTCAAAGGCACCATAACATCACTATGCAAGTGAACCTCTGCCTCAAAAAGACCTAAGGCATGAATCGGTGACTTGATCTGAATATTTCGATGGTCAATTGAAAAACCTTTTTCGGAAAGTGCTTCGGCGATATTGCGGTTTGTCACAGAACCAAACAACTTCCCCTCTTCACCAACTTCCTTTTCAAAAACCAACGCCTCTGCTTGTAGCTTTCTGCCAATCTCTTCAGCTTCGTCTTTTTGTTTTTCTCTTTTAGCCTCTATTGATTTTTTCTGGGCCTCCAGCTGTTTCAAATTGCCTTCGGTCGCTAAAACAGCCTTTTTTTGAGGCAAAAGGCAGTTCCGACCGTATCCTTCCGAAACTTGAACAATTTCTCCGGCACGGCCGACAGAACGGACATCTTCTTTAAGAATGACTTGCATGGGGACCTCCTACACGTTTTAACTTCCTAAAATCAAACCAAAAATCAAACAGACCGACAAAGATCAGAAACAACCCCAACGGTTGAAAAAAGGCGATCATAAGAAAAAGAACCGCCATTCTGAGCAAGGGGCTGAGCCATTTTCGAAGAAAAAAGATAAAAATAGAAAGCCCTTGAAAAAAATAAGCAGCCGCAGTCACAAGCAGAAGGTTCAAGAGAATCCATGAAAAGGGGCTTAAAATCTCCAAAAATTGACTGCCAAGATAAAAAATACCCAGAGAAATCGGGGCCCAAATCCATTTTTCATCGAGACGCCAGGCAGGAAATTCACCCCAGCTGGAAAAGAGGAGATTCGAAACCCATCGTCGTATCAGGAGGAGATTTGAGGCGACAACAACAAGTGTCATATTGATCCAGATTGCAGGAAGGAGCCGCCACAAGGTTTCCAAAAAAGGACCGGTCAAAAACGCCTTCTCCTCAGGTGTCATTTGGGGATTCAGCTCAAAAAAACGTTGAAGGATAAAATCAAGCGATCCCTTCATTTTGTCAAAAAGACTAACAAAATGGGACAAGACGAAAAAAGAGACTACCGTCACAACAATCGTTGAGAGGATAATCTGACCAATCCCCTTTTCCCATGAAAGTTTTTTTCTCCCGACCCAAACGAGGGCAAACCCTATCCAGGCATAATAAAAAAAAGAGAGGACGGCCAAGGATCCAACCTGCGAAAGCCCCAGATAAGGATACAAGACCATTCCGGGCAGAAAAAACCAGCTTCCCTTCGATAAAAAATAGAAGAGGGAGAGAAAGGTCATTGCTAAAAGGATCGCAACGAAAACAGGGAGAAGTCCCCTGCGAACAAAAAGAGAAGAAAATGGGAGTGGGGTAAAAAGATTAAAAAAACCGCTGCCAAACAAAAGGACCGACGCCGTCATGCTGATGACAATCGCAAATACCATAGAACAAGTTTCTCATTACCCCTGAAAGTTGGCTACAAAAGGAAGCATGGCCAGGATTCGTGCCCTCTTGACGGCCTCGGTTACCCTGCGCTGGTGAAAGGCACAATTGCCGGTCATGCGTCGGGGAAGAATCTTGGCTCTTTCTGACGTAAAGGGCTGAAGAAGTTTTGGTTCCTTGTAATCAATCATCATTTTTGGATCTGCACAAAAACGGCAGCTTTTCTTTCGCATCATGGGTCGCTTCTGGGTATCTGTAACGATCATATCTGAACGCCTCCTTCTTCTTTTTCCTGAACGGGCCGAACGGTAAGAAATCGCAATACTTCCTCTGTTAATCGCAGGTTTTTCTCAAGATCCTCAATAACGGGCCCCGACCCTTCAAAATTCAATTGAAAATAATGTCCTCTGTTCTGATGGGAAATTTTATAGGCGAGCATTTTCTTCCCCAAATCTTTTTGATCGAGGAGCTTGCCTCCGCGACGAGCCAGGATTTCCAAAATCTTGCTGTTGATTTTTTTCATCACATCCTCTGTCAGGTCAGGTTTTAAGATGTAGACCGTTTCGTAGTTGTGCGTCATTTATCCTCCTTGTAACCATTTTTTGATCACCTTCACACCCTCTTCTCGCATCACATCTGCCTTTTCTTTTTCTTCATCTGAAAAAGGAGAGAGAACATACAACTCTACCTCCTCTTTCGTCTGCGGTCGACCAACACCGATGCGAAGCCGGGAAAAATTCTTCATCCCAATACTCTCTATAACCGAAGAAACTCCTCGATGCCCGGCGGCACCTACATTAAAATCAAGTTTTAAACGTCCCAAATCGAGATCAATGTCATCGTGTACCATCAGCATTTCTTCCGGTCGGATCTGATAAAAATTCAAAACAGCTGCCACAGCATCGCCCGACCGATTCATAAAGGTTTGAGGAAATATCAGAAGAAATTCCTGACCCTCAAAATGCCCTTTCCCCATCAGGGATGAAAATTTCTTTTCCTTCAAGCCGATGAGGCATTCCACCGCAAAGAGCTGGACGACTTGCGCCCCAACATTGTGCCGCGTCGTCTCGTACTTCTCGCCCGGATTGCCAAGTCCCACAATAAGCTTCATTCACTACTTCTTCCCTTCCTTTTCCTTCTTCTCTTCCTTGGCTTCTCCCTTCGCCTCTCCAGCAGCTCCAGACGCCTCTGCAGCCCCTTCTGCCGGTGCTGCAGCAGCCCCTTCTACGGGTGCCGCTGCTGCCTCCTCTGCCTTCTCTTCCTTCGGCGCTACAACAGACACAATGGTTATATTAACATCTTTCGGTGCCTCAACACCTTCCGGTAGCTTCAGATCGGTCACATGGAGGCTGTCACCAAGATTGAGGGCTGAAATATCAATTTCCAGAAATTCCGGAATATTCCCTGGAAGACACTTGACCTCGAGCTCTCGGGTTGACTGTTCAATCAATCCTCCCTGCTCGACACCAGCCGCCTTCCCGATGAGCCGGACAGGAACCTTAACCGCCAACTTCTCCTTCATATCGACTCTCAAAAAATCGATGTGAATCATCTTGTGGGTAACAACATCGGTCTGAAAATCCTTGATCATGACGACCAACGGCCCCTTCCCCTTATAACCTGCCAGCTGGAGCTCGATGAGGGCATTCATCCCTCCTCCTCGGATAACACGGGTTAATTCCTTTCCATCCACCGAAAAAGAGACCGCTTCCAGATCATGCCCATAGAGGACTGCGGGAACTTTCCCCTTATTTCGAAGCTCCTGAAGAATCCCCTTACGACCAACCTCTCTCACTTCTGCCTTGATAGCTTGCTTCTCAATCATAATCTCCCTCACTTTTTAAACGAACAACGATGAAACAGAATCTCCTGTATGAATCCTGCGAATCGCCTCTCCGAGCAAATGCCCGACCGAAAGCACTTGAATCTTGTTTGTCTTTCGTAACTTTTCCTTCAGTGGAATCGTGTCTGATACGACAAGCATCTCCAAAGGCGATTCGTGGATCTTCTGTACCGCTGACCCCGAAAGGACCGGATGTGTGCAAATCGCCATGACTGATTTGGCCCCACGATCCATGATCGCCTCAGAAGCGTGACAGAGGGTCCCCGCCGTATCGACGATATCATCGACCAAGATGGCATTCTTCCCCTTCACATCACCAATGATATTCATAACAGCCGATTCATTGGGAGACTCACGACGTTTGTCGATAATAGCGAGATCGGCATCCAGACGCTTCGCATAGGCACGCGCTCGCTCAGTTCCACCAGCATCCGGCGAGACAATAACCCGGCTCCCCGATGAAGCTTCTTTTTGGATAAAATCCAAAAAGACAGGATTCGCATACAGGTGATCAAAAGGGATATTAAAAAAACCCTGAATCTGACCGGCATGGAGGTCAACCGCCAGAAGTCGACTGGCTCCAGCTGCGGTAATCAGATCAGCAACAAGTTTTGAGGTAATCGGCGTCCTTGGTTGGGCCTTTCGATCCTGTCGCGCATAGCCGTAGTAAGGGAGCACAGCGGTCACCCGATCGGCAGAGGCCCTCTTCAAGGTGTCGAGAAGCACCAAAAGCTCCATCAGGTTTTCATCGACCGGGGTGCAGGTCGGTTGCACGACAAAGACATCCATGCCTCGGACATTTTCCTGAATCTCCGAAAAGATCTCTCCATCGGCAAACCGTCGGATTAACACCTTGCCAAGAGGGACACCGATATAATCAGCAATCTTTTGGGTCAGGTCGGGATTCGCCGTCCCGGAAAAAATCTTGAGTTGTTGATAGATCGGCATAATATTTCGCTCCAATACTCGGGGGTGAGGAATCGAACCTCAATTAAGGGCTTCAAAGGCCCCTGTCCTGCCGTTAGACGACCCCCGAAATCTAAAGGCTTCGCCCCTTCCAAACCCACCATTCAGGATTTTTTTTCTGAACCATCAGATCAAATCCCCGGTCTCGTGACGCCGCAGATTCAAAGAGTCCGAAGACGGTACCACCGCTTCCGCTCATCAGCGCCCCGAGGGCCCCGGCTTTCATCAACATCTCCTTCATCTCTGCCAGGACCGGATAGCGGGAGAAAACGACCTTTTCCAAGTCGTTTTCAAGTAGCGGCGGGATAGCATCAATTCCTACCTCTGTCAATGCCACTAGAGGCGGGTCCTGCCTCGGGTTCCGCCCACCCGTGCTCACGCGTTGCGCGCGGGCGGGCGCCCGACCCGAGTCACCCGTCTCAACAATTTCAAGGTCAAACCAGTGATACACCTCTTTCGTAGAAACCGAAAACCCAGGATTGATCAGGATAACCGATAGGGAAGGGACCGATATCGGCTCTAAAATCTCTCCAATGCCGGTGACTCTCTGTGGCCCCTCGGCAAGGAAGAACGGGACATCGGCCCCGATTTTAAGACAAATCTTCATCAGCCGCTCCCGCGACCAATCAAGCCCTAGCTCTCGATTCAGGGCTATTAAGAGAGCCGCAGCATCACTGGAGCCACCTCCAAGTCCAGCAGCGATTGGGATATTTTTGTTCAATGAAATCTTGAGTTCGAATTTTTGTCCTGACTCTTCACGAACTAACTGGGCGACCTTCCAGAGGGTGTTTGAAGAATCCAAGGGGATCTGAAAATCTCCCCCGACAAGCGGGGGAGTCTCCCCCCTTTGACAAAGGGGGGCATG
Organism: Deltaproteobacteria bacterium; assembly: GCA_016180845.1. NCBI lineage: Bacteria > Pseudomonadati > Myxococcota > Myxococcia > Deltaproteobacteria bacterium. The sequence goes on along the minus strand of JACPAK010000001.1, from coordinate 680,708 downwards.
GGGGGATTTTTTTTCAATTTCAAAATCAATCTCATCGCACAGATCCAATTTCACCATCACCATATCAAGCAGGTGATAACCATCCGAACGACGACCGGTGATCTTGAGTCGGAGGTTGATTTTCGCGGGGGCTGATATTTTAATTTTCTGAGACATCGGATGGAACGTCTATCTCTCTTTTTCATAAAAAAACTCAAGTCTTCCCGAAAATGGTTGTTTCTCAAAATGATAATTTTCTCGAAATGATAAACTGGCTCTCCCCCGTATAAATTAAAAATATATATTAATTTCAATTAGTTATTAAAAATACTTCGAAAAAATAAATTTGGTGTCGGTTTTGCACCGATTACCCGTATGAACAAAAAGATTTTATTGGCCCTGATGGTCGTCTCCGGGCTTGCCCTTCCCAATACCGCCTCTTCGCAAATAGGTAACCCTTTTACCGGTAAAGGTCTCGTCGTCTCACAATGTGAATACGTAAGTAGCCTCTCTGCGACCTCTCCGATCCAACATGAGCCCTATTTCCGTGGAGAACGCGAGCTCTTTGGCTACCGCCCACGCTTTGTCCCAAATGTCATCTCATTTGACTCAAGAAATATTCCGTACGTTAGAAACCAGCTCGTCATTCAGAAGTGGAATCCAAGAAGCTGTATTTGGGAGGAGATCGATCTCGCCCCTATCATCCGTGGAAAATATCCGGATTGGGGCGGGGAAACAAGCGATGATATCAACAATCATACAGATCAAAGGGTTGTCTTTGACAATCAAGATAACGCCTACACACTGATTCCTGCTACGGGGTGGAGTGGTATTCGTCGAGTCCTCTTAATGCAATGGATTCGGAGTAGAGACCAATGGGAGATCTACGAAATCCCGGAACAAATATCCGGCGGTGCTGCCGTACTGGAGCATTTTGACAGCAATAATGACAAATCGCGCCCCCCTGTTATCTTGGGTGGAAATTATTTAGATTCGGCTTGGCAGGCCCCGGAATCAGAAGAGAAGCCTTGGAGGCTTCTCTTTGATGAACTGGGCACCGATCTCTTTTTAGTTGCCCCTCAGAGGTCAACAGATGGCACCCTTGTTATCCCGGATCCTGTAAGGGTGGCAAGTAAGGCCTTTATCCCCTTCGTCGCAACCGGTGGATCAAACCAGATCCTCACAAAAGGGAATTTCACCTATGTCGTTTGGGCCTCAGCGGAGCGTGGTACCTATTGGCGTGGAACCGCCAGCTTTATTGTCCGCTACGATCATGAGACGCAGACCGTGAGTGAACCGGTCTTTCTCGGGGCAACATTAGGCATCGCTTCTCAGGGGCTTCGTCATATCGATGACCCGGATGGGCATAACATACCCGCCATCACCATGGATAGCGAGGGGTATCTTCATGTTGTCATCGGAGCCCATCAAAGAAATTTCCTCTACACCAAGTCTCTTGTCCCCCATAACATTCAGGATGGTTGGACACCTCCAGTCTCTATTGGCAGCAGCGATCCGGAATGTACGGGAAGCTGTCATTATTACAGCTACGTGAGTCTCATTATTGATCAAAACGACACGCTCCATCTTGTCGCGAGATGGGCAGGGGATGAGGAAGGATTTTCTTATCGATTCAGCCTGGTCCATTTATTTAAGAACCGAGATGCCGAATGGAGCACGAGAAAAACCATTGCGAGACCCTTCCGAACAGGTTACTCCCATTGGTATCAGAAGTTGGACATCGACCGGAGAGGTCGATTATTTCTATACTATACCTATTATATGAATGACTTCTTTGTAGATGAAGTGGCGGCCTACGAGGCCAAGTGGCCTGAAGACCCGCCGCTCGTCGCATCCGACCCAGAATGCTCCATGACAGGATCATCAGCCTCTCCCAGAACTTATTGTAATTGTGGGGGGGTGAGGGCTCATGATCCGGTTATACTTGTTTTTGATGACCGTGGAGAAAATTGGCGAATTGCTACCTCCTCAGATTTTTTGCCTCCACAAAATTTGCCTCCACTAAAAAAGACTCGAAAGCTTCTTCAAAAGGCGAGGGAGCCATATTTTTTCGACAGGCTCCTAGAAAAGTCTAAGCAAGGTCTCATCAAATGAGAGAAGATTTCCGATCCTCAGCTCCTTGAGTAAAACCAATGTCGTGCTATCGGTGAATGAGAGGGAATGATCTCTATATTTCTTATACAGATTCCAGGCCTTTTCTTCCTCCTTCGAGGTCACAAAATGATAATCAATCATCTTGTCCGCACGTAATTGTTCGCCAAAGGAGATCGAGAGATCTTTTTGGCCGCGTGCGGTCAGAAGCGTCATGAGTTCATCGAAGATATAGCTGGAAGTGACGATCCTTGCCGATTCAAGACCCTTTCGCGCCTTTTCATGATTCTCATCCGCCTTGTTGAGAAAGGCGAAAAAACCACTCGTATCAACGAAGATTTTTTCTGCCATCGGTGTAGAGAAACTTCTTGAAGTTGGTCGAACGACACTCGGAATCCTCCAGAGCGCCACAAAAAGATGAAATCGCCGACCCCTCTTTTTGAGCCCCAATAAAGCGATCGATCAGGCGACGGATCAATTCACCGAGACTTGTATTGGACTCTGATGCCATCGCCTTGAGCCGACGATATTGCAGGGGGTCCAAAAAAATTTGGGTGCGATGCATATAGCTCCTTTTAATAAACATCATTACATCTACATCTAATATGTCCTCATGTCAACCCTGCTCTCCACTATTGGGGTCCTCAATCACCGATTAGAACCTGCGTCGTGAAGCACCCTTCTTGTCATTTAAAAACTAAATAAATTCGTATACTTAAATAAATGGTTCGGTGCCCGAAGTGGCATGCCGATTGCTCATTAATAGGGCCAAACCCCTCGAGGGTGGAGGTCTAACTTTGGCCGGATCGGAAAAAATTGGTGGGAATGGGACAAACGGCGGGATCAAACTCCCCGCAGACAGTCAGACTACTGCCCCTTCGCGTTCACCAGAACAAAAAAAACCCAATGATCCCTCAGGGGAGGCTCCTCACTACCAGGCCTCTTCGCGTCGTCTCTCCAAGCGACTCGGAGATGTGCGAACCAATCTTGGCGGCGGACTTTTTGGTCACCCGATCGCGACGATCCAGGAACTCAAACAAGCAGCAGCAAGTTCCGACTATTTCACGTTCGAGATCGGTCAGGAAATCATATGGGAAAAGGACGGCCAGATGGGCGTCATTGGAACAATCAAGGAAATTTCTACGGAACGGATTTGTGTCGTCGATCAAAGAGGTCGCGAACGATGGGTCACTGCTGAAGATCTCTCAAACGAATTGATCGAAGGGCAAGGAATCGGGATGCAACTCGCCCGTTCCAACCATGAGTACGGAAACAGCCAATGGATCGAGATCAAACCAAAGAAGCCTCTTCCCGCCCGATCGACGGACGAGATCAAGGCGCTCGCCCCGATCGCGAATGAACTGAAGGAACTTCTAGCACCCCACACGCGGACCGGAATGATCGATCTCACTCGGATCCCGGCAAAAAATTTTGAAGAGTTTGTTCGGTATCTCCAAACCCACTCCGAGATCAACGATGGGATGAGCTTTTCTCTCCCGTATCGTGACCTTCTGGGCAACTGGGAATATCAGCCACTCCTCGAACTGATCTACGAGCAGGCCCATCCAGAGCGCCAATCCTCGTTGAGAGATCCGGACGAGGCACGGGAGCTCCTGAAACGCTTCACTGCCAATCTGATTGCCATCGACGCCGATCGATTTGTCCAAAACCATATCGGCACACCCGAAGGGAGGAGTCGGATCTTCAAGATCCTCGAGGACAAAAAACATTTTAACCTGAAACTCCGTGCCGCGATCTGCAAGGCGGTCCCCGCTGCGGCAAAGGCAGAGGTCGGTGATTCAGGGGTCTATGAGATCGACAAAAATTTCGGCTTCGTCGATCAATACCTCGACTACGGAAACTGGCTCACGACAGAAGAACAGATCGCGCCGGCAAAAGATGGCATCCTCCATCTCTTTCAGGAGATGAATCGTCTCGAGCAAAACAAGGCGGAGGATCGGGGCCGTTATCAGGAGCACCCCGAAGAGGTGACGGGCGGCGATCACGAAGCGATCGAATATCGGGAGGTCAAGGTCGGGGATACGAAGAAGATTGTTCAAATTGTCGAAGAGACAAAAGACCAGAGAGATCCGGTCAGCCAGCTCAAAAACAAACTTGCCCATCTCTGGCTTTTCGCGGCGGATGCGAGAAATTGGAATGACGGCTCCGTCGATACCGATTGGAAAAAGATCCAGGCGGCGCGACATCACCTGCTCCGCGGTGTCGAGGAGATCCTGCCGGAGCTCGATCGGGTTCAAAACGATCAAGACCTGAAAAGGATCAACGACGCGATTCAATCGCTGCTAAAACGTCCTCTCAACTTTGATAATAGTCCGATCCAGAGCGGTGCGAAGCACCTCGTCTCCGGTAATAGCATCACCACCTATCTCGAGAAGATGAGGTCCCACGTCCGCCAACCTCTCGATCAACTCTCCCAATATTCAGACAAGATGAACGCCGCCTATGAGATGGGGGAGTCGGTCTTCTTCGAGAAGAAGGATCTTCGTGTCGATGAGCCGCTTCAAGAGGGGGTTGGTCAGTTGATCGATGCTCTCCAACAGACCAAGCTGGAACTCTGGCAGGGATACCAGCAACACAAGGCGCTCTCTCGAGCCGGATCTCAGGTTCGAAACTGGTGGTCGGGGGAAGGGAATATCACCGACATCCAAAAGGCAACGTCTGAAATCGATCAGCTCATCTACAAACTTCAAAACGCCTACGAAACCGAGCATGTCGAAGAAACGGTCAAGGAACTTTATGAAAAATTAAAAGAGGGAGGCGTTCTTTACGAGGCCTTGATCGCGGCCGAGATGGATGGGGCAGAGAATCTGATCGGCCTTGTTCAAACAACTTTAGAGATTGTGATCCCGTCACTCGTGACCGGCGGGGCGACGGCGCTGGCACGCCTCGGGATCGCCGGCGCTCGAGTCAAAAGGGCAGTCGATGCGGCGAACGTTGTCAATGATGCTCGAAAAATCGGTGCCGGGACGCGGGCATTACGTGGATTCGGGATCGGCGCCTACTCCTCCACAGCAGATAATCTTCTCGAACTCGGTACGGGCGGCTACCGTGAGGGGAATGAGACGCTTGCAAAATTCGTGAAGGATGCGCTCGCGACTGGCAGCGCGATGGCGGTCACCGCGCTCGCCCGAATTCCAAAATCAAATCATCGAAACATCGTCATGAGACTCTATCAACGCTTCTCCTCCGAGGGGTTTTCGGGTTTTGCCCATACCTTCGCTGCCGATGCCGGCATGGAGGCGGTCGAAGAGATACTCGATCAGTATGTTCGTCGCACCCTCGATGGAAATTTCTCGGCGATGACCTGGGGAGAGGTCACCGAGATCGCACGGATCTGCTTCGTCGGCTCGGTCCCCGGTGCGATCAAGACCGGCGCTGTCGCCGAGTTGGCGGGTGGAGGTCGGATCCAGCAAACCCCTTCTCCCAAACAACCGATCGATCCGAACGCGAATGGAGACGTCCGCCAGCGGGGTCAAATCGTACAGCAGGCTAATTCGGCAGGGGGAGAGGTCGAGGCAAAAGAGATACAGACTGAGGATGCTTCTCCAACAACTCTCCCAAGGCCACCGATAGAGTTAACGGACGAGGAAACACGGGCGCTTCGTGATGCCGGTCACTTGGATGACCCACTCGACCTCCGCTCTGACCGACAGGTCCAAGATCTATTGGAGAATATCTTAAGGAAACTGATCCAGATTCGTGGAGCACGTCGTTCGCTTCTCCCTGAAGCGATGGCAAACCGATTGGTCCAGAGGCTCATCAGCCATCTCGATGGAAATATCCCGCAAACGATCCTGAATCTCCTCTACTACCGAGGGCTGACCCCTGAAGGGAACCCGTGGAACCGGCAGGGAACAGTTCAAGCAGAGCCGGGCCGTAATCTCTCGCATTATCGGATCCGAAGGGAAGGTTGGAATGGGGACCAGCATTTCAATGAAGCGATCGAACCGGAAACCGACGCCGTTCTGATCGGACGCGACCCCTCGGATGGTCCTCAAAGTCCCTTGGCATCTCAACAGGCGAAAATTTTTCTCGATAGTGAGGGGCGGCTGCATATCCAAGATTTGAGTCAAGATGAAGAGGCAAACAAAGCGATAGATTCCCAAGACCCGATTCTTGGATTTGGCACCTACCGTCTCGCCCGTCGTGAATTAGAATTAGGAAGGGGGACGTTTAAGGGACGCCCGATCATCACCTCGGTTTGGGTCGAGGTCGATCCAAATGAACCGCTTGAGGTGGGGGATGTTATCCGACTCGGCCTTGATGGTCCCGTCTTCACCCTCTCGCTCGAGGCAAAGCCACCATCCGAGATTGACCTCTCCGGCCCCGAGGCGGTTGGGAATATCCAGATCGGTCCCTTCACTGTCAATGAGTGGAGTCGTCGGTTCGAACAATATTATCAGGACAGGATGGCAGATGATTCCAGTTTAACTGAGAATGGAATCCGAAATGCGTCAGATTTTCTGGCAACCGATCCTGCCGAAATGAATCAAAGGTCACGCATCCCCCGAGGATGGGTTCCTTATTTCATGCAAGTTTGGGTTGGCTTCCGAAACCGGATCGCGCGTGAACTTGGCATTCCTTCTGGCCAACCGTCTCTCCAACTACTTCAGCAGATCTACGCCTTCCATCGTCTGAGGGAGATCCAGACCCGACTGGAGCGAGGAGAACCGATCTCCCAGAATGATATCGCCCGACTTGACCGGTTCCGTCAGCAGGGGATCCCGATCCCGGCCTTACGACTCCCGACACAAGACAACCCTCATAACAATCCTGCATCTACCCGACAAACACTTCGAGGCATCGGTCCTGTCCTTCCGATCGTCCCCCTCTCGATTCTTGCAGGTCCTATTCTTCACAGTCTCCAACATTTTTTTGCCAATGCGGTCGACGCGCTGATGTACGCCGCGAATTCGGGGGCGCTATCGTTCCCGGCGTTTCCGACGAGAATGGATGGTGATGGCAGACATCACGATTGGACGGAAAGGGCCAGCCCGCTTCCCGATACCGTCACCCAAAGACTGACACGACCCTTTACCGGCAGAAACCTCCAAGCTACCTGGAATGAACAAGATCTGAAACGGGGCAGGCGTTTTGAGGATGCGGCCCTTGTCGACCTGGCACGTCTCGGCCAGACACGACTGAATGAGCTGGCCAATCCAAGAGAGGGATTCACAGAAGAGGCGGTTCAGCTCAGAAGACTTCTGCAAACTCTGGAGAGGACAAATGCCCCTTCCCTTGCCTGGATCTGGATCCGCGCCCTGGCAGCGATGACCCATCCGAATGACAAGAAACTCACGAGGGAGGAGATCGAGGAGAGGACACGGATCTTCCACCGCGTTGTGCAGCAAACAGCTCAACTTTATGCGCAGGCGGAGAGGCAAGGGATTTCCCTGCGTGGGATTGTCATTGAAACCGTCGCGACCGCCACCCCTGAGGTGGTGGAATGGCTCGATGAACGGGCCACACGATGGAGAAATGGCTTCCATGATGGCTCACCGCTCGCCAAGTTAAGGGGCTCAGAGGCAGAACTTGCTGTCCTCAAGGCACTTCTGGGTAATGACTGGAAAGAGGGGGCTACGGTAGAGATGTTGAGCCGTTCCGCAACCGGCTCTCAATCGACCCCGGATATCAGGATTTCATATCCTAATGGTGGAGCGAGAGACCATGTCGAATTCTGGGATGTCAAAACACGGGCCTACGGTGATCATGGAATCGATCAACGGCAATTTACATCCAGCTCCGACAGGGCTCGTCAATTTCGTTCGATATTGATTGGTGGTCGTCCCCCAAGGGAAACCGTTCGCTCTATCAATGGGGTCCCACATCAGGCACGCCATTTCAGATTTCTTCCAACAACGGTCGATTTACAACGGGTCGGTGCCTTACCCCGATAGAATTAGGCAGAATTTGCAAAAAGCGAAAGGCCAAGAAAGGCGACCGCGAGCCCGACCACAACGCCGCTCCCTCGAGGCGCCCTGGAAAGTAGCGCATTTAAACCATGCAAATAATGGCAGACTGCCGGTAACGCCCGTTGACTTGTCATGAACGCCTCAGAGGCTATCCCGATCCTTGAGTGAGAGAGTACGACGAGTTCAGCAAGACCATCTCTCAAGGCATCTGTCGCAGCCACTGTCGGTCGTCGCGTATACGTAGCAAGAGCCCCCTGAACTCTGTCTATTGTTGTCGTCTGCAATGAATGGTCAGCTCCGAAGGCAATGGCCTGGGCAGACCCAGGCAATTCAGACAAAACCCTACCGATCTCTGCCTCATGCGCACTAAGATCCGCAAGATAGCGGGTCAACGAATCTCTCCTCCCCTCCATGAGGCGATGAAATGCTGTCGGATTCGTGTCCCTCAAGATCTCTATCGGATGACATGTTGTGATGCCGGCCCCAAGATCCAGATCGGGGGCCACTAAGGGACAGGCCGGTGTGACGGATACCAATTCGACAAGGCGATGAAAATAAGCGAGTCCTCTCGCCGGAGAAAACCGACTAAGTCGTCCAGAAGCAGGACCTCCTTCGGTGTAAAGTCGAACCCCCTCCAGATAGAGAGCCACCACCTCATCAGGATTTCTCCCCAATACCAAGGCCCTTTCAGCAATGGAACTGCGAACCGTCGTGTCAACCGTCACCATCCTTAATGATTCACGTAATTCTCTCGCGGTTCTCACCCTATGACTGCCTTGATGCCGTATGAAGGCGCATCTCGCTTGAAATCGACTCTCGGCCCATCTCTGCGTATCTGCTTGAAGCAGGTCGGCGGTCTCGCTCGCCTCCAAACCTCTCGACCCAAGGACGAGACGTCTCTGGTGATCTAAGCCTCGCTCCAAAAATGTGAGGACTACCCCCTCATTCCCATCAAGGACTTGTCGGAAGTCACTCAAGCTTGGACGAAGAAGCGAAAAAGGATGAGACTCACGAGAGGCAAGGGTCAATCCACCACTGTAACTGGCAAAGGGGGATCGAGGTGCCCGCCAGACCTCGAGGATGTACGATATCAGATCAGTTTGAGTAGCCGAATCGACCACCAAATCTCCTTATTTACGTAAAACAAAGCTCAGTCTGATTTTCGTTAATTCCCTGAAAAGGTTGTGGGTTTTTAATGCCTACCGCCAGGCAGATCCCTGAGACAAGCCCTCCCACCACCCCTCCCCGTATCCCAAGACTCCTCGGATTCCTTTCAAGGAACTGGGCCATGCCACGGAAATAAAACACCACCGCCTCGGCATGAGAGCGGGCAAAAAGGATCGCCTGATTCGCCAAGTTCGTCCGCGGGGTTCCGATCATCGTCGCCCGAGCTAAATTCGCTCTGAGGGCACGTTCATAAACCGGACCTGAATTTTGTTCGAGGGCACTCACTGTCGTAGAGAGGTCACGACGAACGATTCCCAGTAATCGTGCCTCCCCTTCGGCAATCGTCCGATAGCAAGAACCTGTCGCCCCCCTTAAGCTCTCTGCCAATTGTGCATCATGAAATTCAGAGGCCTCTGCAAAGGCACGAATCGGTTCGAGACGACCAACGAGTGAAAAACCCCTCTCGCGAGCATCGTCACCTAAAAGATGAATCGGATGCCCCCTTCTGAAACCAGAAAGAGAAAATGGAGAAGAGGGGGTCGCAAAAGGGCTTACAGGACCTTTCGACTGATCCAGGACATAGGGATAAAGGACATCGGCCCCTCTCATCAGCAAGGGGTCTGCTATCGTCATTTCAGAAGGCGGTTGTAAGAAATAAACCGCTTGCGCATAACGCATCACGGTATGCCCGGGACTCACCCCAAAAAGGAGCGCCTCCTCAGCGACATGGGATCGGACGGCAACCGCCTGTGTCAGAGAGAGAAGCGCCGCACGCACCCTGACATAATTTTCCGGAGAACACCTAGAAGTGTAGGTCTCCCAACCCCTTAAGCAATGTCGATAAAGAGAATCGACCTCCGCCGCATCGTGCCACAGGAAATCTCCAAACGCGGTTCGTGGATGACGCGCGACGGTAAACGAAGAGCCTGAGAAATACCCCCTCAATCTCGTCAAGAACGAGTCAATCACTCCACGATTTTGATCGAGTGGTCTGTGGGGCGCCCCTACGCCATCTCTGAGACTCCAGGCGGGATGGTCAAACTCAGGAGAAGAGACAACGATCCCGTTATTCGGTCTTGCAAACGGAGACTCGGGGGCCTCGTAGGCACCCAGGACACAGGCATGCAGGCGATCATCCAGGTCCTGATCAAAAGCTAATGGAAATCCCGCCATGCCAAGATTATCGCTTACGAATCAGAAACGTTGTGGGGCATCAAGTCCCCGACTTTTCTGAAATTCTTTGACAAGGAAATAGAGGGCACCGCCAACAACTGCTGCCGAGGCGAGGAGGCCTATGGAAAAGAGTGCCAGTCTTTGATGATAAAGACGGATCCGGGCCCTCCCCAGTTCATGGGCCAAAAGATCGACCTCCGGGATCATCCGGCTCACCCCATCGACATGAGCGGCAAAGACGGTACCAAAACCTTCTATGGCGGCAAGTGTCGGGACAAGTCCCGTTACTTCCCTGAAACAGTCGACGAATGTCGGGAAGCTGAGGTATTGGAAATGCCCCTTAATCCCCTTGAAACGTGCAAAAAATGGCTCTGTTCTTCCTCGAAAAAATTTTCGGGAATCCTGAAGCTGCGCCGTCAGCAGATCATACCTTTTCTGGAGGAGCCAAAGGTATCGGTAACTCGACATCACATTTGGGGGAAATACCAAACGTTCAAGGGAGGACCGCATCGCTGGATCCCAAACATATCGGTTCACCACCTCGAGATGAATGTTCCATCCTGCCGAAGGGATGAAGGCAGACTCTGTCCGAGAGGCCTCGAAGAACCGTTCAGCCAGAGTCGTTGCCTGTCGTCGGTAACGTCGGAGTGACGTCAGAACACTCTGGGCATACTGAAGCGATTCATCAAGCTCCGATCCCCGAATGAGAAAATCCAAATGCATCTCCTTGCCTTTCGGGGGAAAATTCCATAAGTTGTCGAAAATTTTAAGGATGTCATCCAAGCGTCTCAAACTTTATCAAATGCTCACCGTCAAAGAAGGGTATGCCAAAAGCTTTGATGGGACCGAGATCTATTTTCACTCAATCGGCGAGGGAAAGATCCCGATCATCTGTTGCAACGGTCTCGCCGTGTCGACCTTCTTCTGGATCTATCTCGAGCAGCATTTCAAAAACCGTTTTCAGGTAGTCACGTGGGACTACCGTGGCCATGGCAGGTCCTCTCTAAAAAAGAATCCGAAAAATTATACCCTGCCTGCCCTGACACAGGACCTCCTGGCGGTCCTGAAGGCGCTCAAGATCAAAAAGGGGGTCTTCGTCGGTCACAGCATGGGGACGCAACTCATCCTCGAATTCTACAGGCGGTATCCGAAGTATGTCTCCGCGATTGTCTCGTGCTTAGGATACTACGGCCATCCGATGGACTATTTTTTCAACATCAGCATCTCGCCGCTTATTTTTCGACTCATCTACTTTCTCGGCACATCGTTTCCAAAACAGGCAAACCTGATCAGCAAACTCTTCCTGCTCTGGAACCCACTTGCCTCCTGGATGGGGGGGATTTTAAAAGTCATGAATACCGGGATGATTAGTCGAGAGGACATGAATCGCTACATCAATCATGTCACATCAGTCGAACCACTCCTCTTCTCGACCCTCTTGAAGAGCTCTCAGGAGAATAGCGCCGAGGATCTCTTGCAGAAAATCAAGGTCCCGACGCTGATTATCGCCGGTGAGGATGATCAGTTCACACCCGCCTGGATTTCCAAAAAAATGCACCGCCTGATCCCAAAATCCGAGATCCTCAATATCCACCGTGGCACGCATGCCAGCCTCGTCGAGCAGCCTGATGTGATTGATCTCCGGATTGAAAAGTTTCTAAAAGAGAGGCTTTGCCTCTAAAATCTCACCGCGATTCCCACTTCCGCTTGAGGGATTGTCCAATCAAAATAAACGTCGGTCACATCGGCACCATGTGTCTCAACACCAACACCTAAACCTCCCGAGACAACGAAATCGACAGAGAACGTTGCTTTCTTAGGATCTGGAGGGACAAGGAGAACAACCGCCCCTAGCGTCACATCTCCGGCGACATAAGCGACATCTTCTTGTTCATCGGTACCAAACTTAGTGGCAAGACCTCCAACAATCATGAGCCTCTCCCCAACCCTCGTCGAAGCACCTGTTGAATCAAGAGTCACCTGCCGAATATCCCTTTCTTCTGATTCCTGGTAAGCAATACCCGTTCGACCCCAACCCCATCGTATACGAGCAAACCGTGGCTCTCCGCTATACATCCCATTTCCTTGATATTGAGAATAGAAGGCACCGTTCCAAAAATCGACCACCCCACCATAAAGCACTCCGCGGGTCCCTTGAGACACTCTACCAGAAAGACCAAATCCTCCCCCATTTTGAGAAATGACAGTTTCCATTTTGGAATCGGGAAGTTCTGCTTGTACCTCTTCTGCGGTGTGCCCCGGTTCATAAACTGCTGTTTGACTGCTTCTGCCTTCAACCTGAGTTGGTCCGCCCATAAATCGTCCTCCTGCAGTCAATTATCGTGTCTCTTTAGAAAAGGTTGCCCACGAACAAAGGCAGGGCTTCTCGAAAGTTTCTGACACCCTTCCCGAAATAGTACCGATAATCAGTCTGTTATGGTCGCACCGGTTACAGTATTCGGGTTTGGCACCCGATGGGATGAAAAAAGGGATCTCCCAATTCACGCTAATCCTGCCCCTGATCCAAACCGTTCCTCTTTTCAAAATGTCGTCTTGGCAGGGACCCTTATTGGCGTAACATGCCTCGTGGTAGCAAGTGCCGTCGCATCGAGAAAACCACCGCTGAAATCTCTTATCAATGAGCTTACAAATCGTCTTTTCCCGATTGGCCCACAGAGAGAGTGGCTGCTGAGAGGATGGCCGCATGAACATGTCTATCTCCCGCACCTCCCCTCTCTCCCCCCGAATCTGGTGCACCTGGCCACCTCAGAAAATCCGAGAGTTCGACATGGAATTGAGCAATTAGGAACCGAATGGTACCGCGCACTCGAACATCGTTATGGGTCTTCACTGAATATGGTTCTTGCTGCCGAAAGAAATCCTGAGATCCATGATGCGTTGCTGCCAGAAATTGAAAGGGATAAGGAATTGCTGGAAAAGTTGATCGCCCTCTATCGGGAGCTAAAAAAGAATCGGGTCTATTTTTCGGACATGCCCCAACAAGATCTCGACGACGCGATAGAACTCCTAAGCTCAATCACTTCGTAAACGCCAAAAAGATCGTCTGATCATCCCGCTTAATATGCAGCCGAACGATCTTGCCAGTGATGATCTTCTCCGCCTCTTTTCGGAAATCACCGATCTTCGCAACTTTCACATTATTGATCGCCAGCAGGATATCACCGCGATGACAACCGGCGAATTCCGCGGCACTCCCAGGTTCCACACCAATAATCAGGATCCCCTGTTTGACACCGACCTCGTTCATCTCCTCAGGGGTCATATCACGGACCATAAGCCCAAGCTCGTTTGACTTGACGGCCGATGTCTCCGCCGCCTTTTCCCCCTGCTCCATCTCTCCCAGTTTCACGACGAGATTTTTCTCCTTCCCCTCCCGCAGGACCGTTATCGTGATCTCCTTCCCGACCGGCATGCGGGCCACCAGTGCCGGAAGCTCGTGTGAATCCTTGATCTCCTTGCCGTCCAGCTTCGATACAATATCACCGGGTTGAAAACCGGCCTTGTCGGCTGGACTGTTCGGAAAGACATTCGAGACGAGTCCCCCCTTCATCTCCTTGAGACCAAAAGACTCCGCGAGCTCCGGGGTGATCTCCTGAATACCAACCCCAAGCCAGGCACGAGTGACTTTCCCCGATTTGATCAATTGGGGGACAAGATCCCTGGCCATATTGATCGGAATTGCAAAACCGATCCCCTGCCCTGCCGCAACAATTGCTGTATTGACCCCCACAACCTTTCCCTCGAGATTAAAAAGCGGTCCGCCGGAGTTCCCCGGATTAATCGAGGCGTCGGTTTGGATAAAATCATCGTAGGGACCTGCCCCGATGATACGCCCCTTCGCAGAGACAATTCCGGCAGTCACTGTATGATCAAGACCGAATGGATTCCCTACCGCGAGGACCCATTCCCCAACATTGAGGGCGTTCGAGTCTCCAAGGATCGCCATCGGCAGATTTTTTGCCTCGATCTTGATCACGGCAAGATCGGTCTTCGGATCGGTCCCGATCAACTTCGCATCAAATTTTCTCTTGTCTGTTAATTGGACCTGAATTTCATCGGCCCCCTCAACGACATGATTGTTGGTAATAATATGCCCCTCACTATCGATAATAAACCCAGAACCAAGACTCCTCTGAGGTCTTTCTGAAGGCCCTCCCTGGAAAAAACGATCGAAGAATTCATCAAAGGGATCCCCAGGTCCAAAGGGAGACCTTCCCCCGCCCGGATAAGGGGGGCGTTTGATTGTCTTCGTCGTACTGATGTTGACAACTGCTGGACTCACCTGTTTCGCGAGATCGACAAAGGAGGGGAATTTCTGCTCGCCCCCAAAAAAGGCGGCTGGTTTTACAGGGGCAATCAGCTCAACAGTCCCTGCATGATTCACTAAATCCAATCGAGCGGTTATTAAAATTCCGGTCAAAACACCGAGGAGGGCGATTAAAACCGCCCCTCCGATTATCTGTTTTCTAAACTTCATGAGCCAGATCCCCTTCGCTTAAAAAGATTTAATAAATTTACGGAGATAAATAATCATTACAACCCCTCATGTCAAGAATTGCCCCCCCTTGACAGCTCTCCTTAATAACCTTAAATTTTCGGGTAAAGGAATTCCTTATGAGTCACTTACCGGTCCCACAGGGATCATTAGCTGCCTATCTTGCTGAAATTAATCGATTCCCTCTCTTGTCCGCAGGAGAAGAGCGGGAGCTGGCGACCAAGTACCAAGATCATCATGATGTGGAAGCGGCCCACAAACTGGTCACCTCGAATCTCAGATTTGTCGTTAAAATTGCGTATGAATACTCTGGTTATGGCGTCCGCCTTTCTGATTTGATTCAAGAGGGGAATATTGGACTCATGCATGCCGTTAAAAAATACGATCCGAGGAAAGGGTTTCGACTCATCTCATACGCCGTCTGGTGGATCCGGGCCTACATTCAGAATTTTATTCTAAAAACCTGGAGTCTCGTGAAGATCGGGACGACACAGGCCCAGCGGAAACTTTTCTACAAACTTCGGAAGGCAAAAACGAAGATGGCGAGCTATTTCCCCGGTCTCGAAAATCTCAATGATGAGGCGTGTGAACAACTCGCAAAAACCCTGGATGTCAAAAGCAATGATGTCATCGAGATGGAGGCGCGTTTGCGGGCTCGGGATGCCTCACTGGACCAACCAATCGGTAAGGATGGAAGTGCCACACGCCTCGACTTCGTAGCGACAGAGGCGAATCAGGAAGATCAATTGGTTCGGGCAGAAGAAAGCGCGCTTGTTAAATCCTCTGTCCAAAAGGCCTTGACCACTCTTTCCGATCGAGAACGCTTCATTGTTGAAAACCGGCTCATGTCGGATGAACCGATCACGCTCCAGGAGGTCGGTGATCGCTATAAGATCTCGCGAGAGCGGGCGCGTCAAATCGAAGAAGCGGCTCTGAAAAAGATCAAGAATGCGCTCGGCCCGCGTCTTCGTTCCCTCACACCGGTCGGTTGCTAGATTAATTTTCCTGCCCCTCTGAAATTCTATTGAGACAGCGCTCCCATCGGGTGTATGGAAGCAGGTGGGAATGGGGGTTTACACAAAATACGGACCTGATCCGACAGAAAATCCTCCCACTGGAGATGCAGCCTGGATCAAAGATGATTGGCTCGAAGAGACACACCGAAGATTAAATCCAGAAACACGCCGGGCGATACTAGCAGAAAACCCGTTTGCCTTCCTGGATCAAGATGGGGACGGATATGCCGAGGTTTCGAAGGTATTCTGGGAAAAATTCTCGGCAAAATTTCCCGGGCAACCATTTCCACTGGCAACCTACTTTACGGAACCTCAGGAATGTAGCAAAGAGAAAAGGGACCAAAAAAACCGACTTGCGAGACTCCCCACACCGCTTCGAAGGGCAACTCGCAATCATAATTTTCTGAGGGCACGATCCTTTTTTACCAAAGAAGCCAAAAAATCGGATAACCCATTGCAAGCACTTCAACCACTCCTCTCAAAACACCTCAAGGCAACTGCCTTTCATATGGGGGGCAATGTCGACGAATCGGTTCATTTGAGAGACCAATCAGGTTTTTCAGTCCGTTATGACGGCCGACTCCGATTTGATTGTGTCCTTTTTGCTGAATTGGCCCGTTCCGATTTTCGTGACATCTTAGGCATCAAGGCAACCTATGTCCTTCTGGACTCATCCCAGCCCTTGGATCATGTAATCGTGATCCTCAGTGATGAGCTCCATAAGGGGCGGTTTATCCTCGTCTCGGACGATAAAGCAACCTATATTGAATCCAGTAACATTTGGGAAGAGGTCAAAAAACGCTTTCCGGGTTATAGCGGCTATTATAAAGGACCAACGGTCACTGGGCTCGACGAACGGAAATCTCCATTGTAATCTCCTCTTGTGCTATCGAACCGATCAATTTTATTACTTTTAGCGTTAGTAACTTTTCTTAAAATAGGATCAGATAGCCCGATGCCTGAAAAAAAACAAAACCACCTCGGCCAAGAAAAGAGCCCGTACCTTCTTCAGCACAAGGACAACCCGGTCCACTGGTATGCGTGGGGTGATGAAGCTTTTGCTGCCGCACGCGCAGAGAACAAACCGATCTTCCTCTCGATCGGCTACTCCACCTGCTACTGGTGCCACATGATGGAGAAGGACTCATTTGAAAAACAAGAGGTCGCCGATCTGCTGAATCAATATTTTATCTCGATCAAGGTCGATCGCGAGGAACACCCGGATGTCGATCAAATCTATATGGATGCGGTGGTTGGGATGACAGGGCGCGGCGGCTGGCCAATGTCGGTCTTTCTGACCCCGGATCTGAAACCATTTTTTGGTGGGACATTTTTCTGGAAAGACCAGTTCATGGAGCTGTTGAATCGAATCCACTCAACCTGGTCTCAAGAACCCAAAAAAATCTTTGGGGCGGCCGAAGAAATCATGCGATTTCTCGAGGAGAAAAATCAGGCGGGACTCCCCGGTCAGGTCAATCTCGACCTCTTGAAGTCGGCCTTTCACCAATTCGAACAGAGTTTTGATGAGACTCACGGTGGGTTTGGGATGGCCCCGAAGTTTCCCCCCAGCATGGGAATCTCGCTTCTCTTGAGAATCCACCGACGGACGGGGAACCAACAGGCGCTGCAGATGGCGACGAAAACCCTTGATGCGATGGCCCATAGCGGAATTTACGACAAGATCGGGGGTGGCTTTCATCGCTATGCGACGCGTGAGGACTGGAATGAACCTCACTACGAAAAAATGCTCTATGATAATGCGCTCCTGACCACCACTTATCTGGAGGGGTATCAGGTTACCCAAAATAAACTCTATTCGGAAATTGTCGGACAGACCCTCGATTATGTCCTGAGAGAGATGACCGATCCGGAAGGGGGATTTTATTCGGCGCAAGATGCCGGAGAGGTTGGCAAGGAGGGGGAATATTATCATCTGAACAAAGAAGAGCGGGCGAAGCATGAACCGCCACACAAAGACGACAAGATCCTCACCTCCTGGAACGGCCTCATGATCGCCGCGATGGCGAAGGGGTATCAGGCGTTGGGGGATGAGAAGTATCTCAAGGCGGCACAAAAGGCAGCCCGCTTTATTGAAAAAAATCTCTACAAGAATAGAGAGCTCCTTCGGCGTTATCGAGAGGGTGAAGCAAAATTAAAAGGAACCCTCGAGGATTACGCCTTCCTGATCCATGGCCTCTTGGCCCTTTACGAATCCGATTTTGATCCAAAATGGCTTCAGTGGGCAAAAGAACTTCAATCTCAACAAGACAAACTTCTCTGGGATGACAAGGATGGGGGCTACTTCATGATACCGGAAGGGACCGAGCTGATCGTCCGGAAAAAGGAATTTCATGACGGGGCGATTCCGTCTGGAAACTCGATTGCAGCGCTCAACCTGCTTCGACTCCACGATCTCCTCCTGGAGCAGGACTACCGTAAAAAAGCCGACGCGCTCTTCAGCGCCGCCTTGTCACCACTCTCCCAATACCCGGCGGGACATGGGCAACTCTTGCAGGCGCTCGACTATCGACTCGATCGATCCAAGGAGATTGCAGTTATTGGGGAAAAAGGAGATCCCCGATTGGACGAGATTCGACGCTATCTTCATCAAACGTTTCTTCCAAATGCAGTCTACGCGATGGGCGATGCAGGGTTACCCCTCCTGGAAGGTAAAACGATGATCGATGGCAAAACCACCGTTTACGTCTGTGAAGGCTTTACCTGTAAGAAACCAACGACTGATCTTGAAGAGGCGAAAAGGCTGATCGAGGGATTTGAGAAATATGGTCTCTAAAAGGACTCCCTAAATTTCTTCTTTACTCCCCTCTTGCCCCTCCCTACAATCCAGCCCGATGAAAAAGAAATCGATTCTTCTGATCGTCATGATCATCGCGGCCTGCACGAAACCACCAATGCTCTCGACCGCTAAAAATGCTCAAGAGGCCTACACGGAGTGTCATGAATATACGGAGGCCAACAGCTATGAAAAGGCGAACCAATGCTTCGAGCTCCTGAAGAGCCGATTTGCCGGGACGACAGAGGCGATCGAGGCGGAGATCGAGATCGCGGATAACTATTTCAGGCAAAAAGACTACCTCGTCGCCGCTGAAGCATATAAAGGTTTTGCGAAACTCCATCCCGCTTATAATAAGATCGATTACGTTTATTACCGAACAGGGCAAAGCTATCTGAAGGAAAGCCCGAAGTCGATCGACCGCGACCAACAATATCTCGACGACGCGATCCATTATTTTACGCTTACGATGAATGACCCGGCGAGCGAACACCGCGAGATCGCGCGGGAGAAATGGATCGAATCAAGAAAACGTCTCGCCGCCCGCTCTTTTTACATCGGCCGGCATTATTTCCGCTCTGAGGAGTACAAGGCGGCGATTCCGAGGTTCGAAGAGGTAGTTCGTCAGTATCCTTATCTCGGTTTTGATGAAGAGGCGCTGTATCTCCTCGGCCGCTCTTATCTGAAGCTCGGGAATAAGGAAAAATGTCAGGAGATCTTACTGGTTTTTGAGCAACATTATCCGAAAAGCAGATTTCGAAAGAAATTGGCAAGGAGGCTTTCATGAACGACCTGAAACAACTCGTCAGCTCTGGCCGAAGGTACTTCGAGAGCAAGAACTACATGAAGGCAGAACAATACTTCCTCAGGGCGCTCAAGGGGGGCGCCCGTTATGCCGATGTCCTGAATATGCTTGGTGTCATCTATCACCAGGATGGAAAATTCAACAATGCGATTAGTTGTTTCCGTGAGGCGGTCCGGATCAACCCAGGCTACATCGAGGCGAACCTTAACCTCGCCGTCCTCTTGAATGATCTTGGCGAGTATAAAGAAGCCAAATCGCTCTATCAAAAACTGGGGGGCGATACGAAATCGCAATCGATGAATTCCGTCATGAGGGGAAAGATCGCGAATATGCATGCCGCGATTGCCGACACCTATTCCGGAATCGGCAAACTTCAAGAGGCGATCGACGAATATAAAAAAGCGCTCGAGCTCTGTCCCACCTACAAGGATATCCAAACGAAGTTGGCGATTTGTTACAGGGAAAATAACCAGAAGGAGCTGGCCTTAAAGGAGCTGAAACAAGCGATCAAGTCTCACCCCGACTATCTTCCCGCCAAGATCCAACTGGGCCTTACCTACTTCTCAAAAGGAGAGATCAAGAAGGCAGCCTTTGAATGGGAGGGGGTCTTGAAGAAGGACAAGGAGAACAGCGCGGCGAAGATGTATCTGAGGATTTGTTCAAAAGAGGCAGCTGCTTAAATTGAGTCTAAAAGCCTTTTAACGACTTCATCCCATTTGTCTTTAGGAATCGCTCCCTGCGCCATATCGGGACGGCCGCCGCCGGAACCACCGACGCCCCCGGCAATCTCTTTCAAGAGTTTTCCGGCATCAAGACGACCGGTCAGATCCTTTGAGACACGCAGGATGACCGAGATCCTTTCCCCCTCGACTCCGCCGAGGAGAGCAACTCCTGACCCCAACTTCTGGATTTTTTGGTCGGACAGATCCCGTAACCCCTTCGCATCGATTTCTGTCTTGAGGAACATAAGCTTGACCCCTTTGATCTCCTGAATGGTTTCTTCCGCCTCTCCGACAGGCCCCCTCTTCTTCTGATTCTCCAACTCCTTCTCCAGTCGTTTCACCTGATCGACCAATTTTTCGATCTTTTCCGCCAGCTGGGCAGGAGAAACCTTGAGCTTGGTCGCCATCTGAGAAATCTGGTCTTCTAACTGTTGTAATTTTTTTAACGCCTCTTGCCCCACGACCGCCTCCACGCGTCTGATCCCTGCCGCCACAGAGGACTCCCCTGTGACTTTCAGGAGCTTGATTTCACCCGTCTCACTTACATGAGTCCCTCCGCAAAATTCTATGGAAAAATCACCCATACTGATCACACGGACCCGATCACCGTACTTTTCTTCAAAAAAGGCGAGTGCCCCTTTTTTGATCGCCTCGTCATACGGCAGCGTCTCCTGAGCGACCTTCAAATTCTCGACAATCTTTCGATTCACGAGATCCTCGATCTCACGAAGCGAACCCTGAGGAACCGCCTCAAAATGGCTGAAATCAAAACGGAGACGATTCGGAGTCACCAAGGAACCGGCCTGACGGACATGTGCCCCTAGAATCTCGCGAAGGGCAGAATGAAGCAGATGTGTTGCAGAATGATGATGCATCGCCCCCTCGCGATGCTCCCGATTCACAACGAGATTAATCTCGTCCCCTTCTTTCAAAATCCCCTCTTCCAATCGAATTCGATGCAAAATAAGACCTCCTGTCATCTTCTGGGTATTCAAAACAATTCCTTTTAATCCCTTCCCGAGAAAGATCCCCTGATCACCGACCTGCCCTCCCCCCTCTGGATAGAAAGGAGTTTCTATCGTGACCAAATCCGCCTCTTCTCCTCTCGAAACTGTCGAGAGGCGTTTCCCCTCCCTGACGAGGGCAACCACTTGTGACCTCCCCTCGAGCTCCTCGTACCCGATGAAGGCACAAGAGGTCTCTTTGAGAACCTCTTGATAAGAGGCAGCCGGAAGAGATGTCGAACCCTTCCAGGCCTTGCGTCCCCTCTCCCTCTGCCCCTCCATGAGCCGTTCAAAACCGGCCATGTCGATATCGAGCTTGTGTTCCTGGGCAATCAGTTCGGTCAGATCGATCGGAAATCCATAGGTATCGTAAAGTTTGAAGACGACGTCGCCAGACAGGACATGCTCCCGCGTCTTTTTGACCTTCGCGAGTTCTTCTTCAATCATCTGAAGTCCCTTACCCAAGGTTTCCAAAAACTTCTCCTCCTCTGCATGAACGATTCGTTCAATCCCCTTTTGTTCTCTTTCCACTTCAGGATAAGCCCCCTTCATCTCCTCGACAACTTTTGAAACGAACCGATAAAAGAACGGCTTGTCTTGCCCCAGAATCTTCGCATGTCGAATCGCACGTCTCATAATCCGTCGAAGCACGTAACCACGCCCTTCATTCGAGGGATGAACCCCGTCGGCGATCAAAAAGGTAGTCGCGCGGATATGATCGGCCAAGACCCGTATCGAAACATTGACCTCTTCAGACACGCCGTATTTCTTGCCGGAGAAACGGGCGATCTCCTGAATGAGTGGTATAAAAAGATCGCTGTCGTAATTGGAATGCACACCCTGCACCACCGCAGCAAGCCTCTCCAAACCCATGCCGGTATCGATAGAGGGTTTGGGCAAAGGCCTCATTGACCCATCGGCACCCCTTTCATATTGCATGAAGACGAGATTCCAGATCTCCATGAAACGGTCGCATTCGCACCCCACCCCACAGGTCGGCTTGTCACAACCAAATTTCTCTCCATGATCGTAATGAATCTCCGAACAGGGACCGCAAGGCCCCGTCTCCCCCATCGACCAAAAATTATCCTTTTCACCGAATCGCAATATCCTTTTCTTCGGAATCCCCACCTCCTTCTGCCAAAGAGCTTCCGCTTCATCATCCTTCTCATAAACGGTGATCCAGAGCTTCTCTTTGGGGAGTTTCATCACCTCTGTCAGAAATTCCCAGCCATAACGAATCGCCTCTTTTTTGAAATAATCGCCGAATGAAAAATTCCCGAGCATCTCGAAGAAGGTGTGATGACGGGCAGTTCTCCCCACATTTTCCAGATCGTTGTGCTTTCCGGAGACACGAAGACACTTCTGTGACGAGGTGGCGCGTGGGGCCGGAGGAGGTTTCGCCCCTGTAAAATATTCCTTGAACTGAACCATCCCGGCATTCGTAAAATAGAGAGTAGGATCCTCGGCAGGAATCAGCGAAGAACTGCGAACACGAAGATGCCCTTTTCCTTCAAAATATTTTAAAAAATTTTCGCGAATTTCATTGGCAGTAGTTTTGCTCATCTTCTCGCACCAAGGAATCTGCCTCCAAGAAGATTGTAAAGGGCAAAACCAACCAGCTGATTCAACCAAGGAATTAAAAAATAGGGGCCGTAAAAACCTGTCCTTGTAAAATATTTGCCCGCATAATGGATCCCCATTTGATGATTGATAAGCGCCGAACCACCGCTGACGAGTGCAGAGATAAAATAGATCAGATAGCGCTTCACATCATCCTTCTCAATCTCTGGAGAGACAAAGTTGATTCCGAACACCCCTGAAACAACGGGCGTTACTGCCCCCAAAATGACGGAGGACCAGGCGATATACGGTCCTGTCTGAAAAGACCAATCCCTCATATGAGGGAGGAATTTTCGAGTGGCCCATCCCCTTTCTTCACTCCCCAAGGGTGAGGCGGCTACTAAACGGGAAAGTTGCTGAAGACGCTGCGTAAAAATCGGGTATCCCTTGTTCCCCTGATTCCCCCAACGAAGAAGCCCCAGATACCCAAAAAAAGTGGAAAACCAGTTCGCGCTTCCATGACGATATTTCATAAGAAGACGTGATTGCACCACCATCCCACGGAGATTGATCCCGACAACCGGCCCCAAAAAGGAACCGACCGCTGCTGCATACAAGAGGGGGTATTGGATTTTTTGGAGATACTCAGACCACGTCGAACTTGCTGTTTGTCCTCTAACAAGTTGAGTGTGCATGTAGTCGAGCCTTAGACCGCCATTTTCCGCTTCTCTCGAACAACTCCTTTTTCTAAAACTGGAGTGGCCTCCGTGGTGGTCGCCCCATGCTTTGTTGCAAGATCTTTTTCAATCCTCTGGGCAATCTCTCGATTCTCCTTCAAAAAGAGAACGGCATTGTCTCGTCCCTGACCGACCTTCTCACCGCGGTAGGTGTACCAGGCCCCGGTCCTCTCGATGACCTGAAACTGTTCGGAGAGATCGAGAAGCTCGCCGACCCGTGAGGTCCCCTGTCCGTAAACGATATCAAACTCCACCTCTTTGAATGGAGGGGCGACCTTGTTCTTCACCACCTTCACACGGGTGCGGTTTCCGACGATCTGGTCCCCATTCTTGAGGGCACCGATCCGCCGGATATCGAGACGGACTGAGGAATAAAACTTTAGGGCGTTCCCCCCTGTGGTTGTCTCCGGATTTCCAAACATCACACCGATCTTCATCCGGAGTTGGTTAATAAAGATAACCATCGTCTTGGCCCGGGCGACATTCGCCGTCAACTTTCGAAGCGCCTGACTCATGAGTCGTGCCTGAAGCCCCATCTGTGGCTCCCCCATCTCCCCCTCGATCTCCGCCTTGGGAACCAACGCCGCGACAGAATCGATGACAATACAATCAACCGCCCCACTCTTCACGAGCATGTCGACAATCTCAAGCGCCTGTTCGCCATTGTCCGGCTGGGAGACGAGCAAATCCTCAGCATTCACACCCAACTTCTTGGCGTACTGCATATCGAGCGCATGCTCGGCGTCGACATAAGCAGCAATTCCTCCCTTTTTCTGGGCATTCGCGACGACCTGAAGCGCCAGCGTCGTCTTTCCGGAGGACTCCGGTCCAAAAATCTCGACGATCCGCCCCTTCGGAAGTCCACCAACACCTAACGCCAGATCGAGCCCCAGAGAGCCGGTCGAGATCGTCTCAATATCCTTCGCAATCTCCTCCTTCCCCAACCGCATGATTGCCCCTTTTCCGAACTGTTTTTCGATCGTGCTGATTGTATTGGATAGCGCCTTTTGCTTGTTGGTGGTTGGTTCCATTGGATTCTCCTTTTTACTTAATTGCCCCCTGTAAGACGGAAACTAGCTAACCTCGTATATCTGGCCCCCTTCGGTGTCAATTCACTTTTGTAGAGAATGAGCTCTTCCACCCGAAATTTTTCCGATCGGAGTTTTCGCCCCTCCTCCTCAATCGCGACAAGTCCGACAAGCGCCTTCGAATCCCGGATCCGACCCAATGTCAGATGGGGTTGAAATGCACGATCCTCTTCAGGATGGATCTTAAGATCGGCGACAGACATCGTCACCGCTGACTTCAGTTGTTGAAGCCTTTCAACTTCCCCATCGAGCCCAACCCAGACGATTCGAGGTCGAGAGATATGTGGGAAAAAGCCGATCCCTTTTGTCATCAGCTCGAAGGAGGGAAGTTGGGTTGCTACTTTAATCAGTCGTTCCTTGACCTGAATCACTATTTCCTCCTCAATCTCACCAAGAAATCTTAATGTCAGATGGATTCCGCCCTCGTGAACCCAACGAACCCCTTGTGTATTCTTGTCCACCTTTTTCAAAAATTCCCCAAGTGATTCCAAAACAAACTCCGAGGGATCGATCGCGATGAAGGAGCGAATGTTCACTTTGATTCTTTCCGATAAGACTCAAAGGGAGGCAGATCTTTTGCACCCTCTACAGGATCAAAAATCTCCTTAGGCCAATGACTCTTTTTTGAGGCCTTCTTCAGACTGCTGAGTTCTGATTCCACCTTTTTGAGCCTCTCGGTCAGACTCCCATCCTGTTTCTCTTCATAAACCTGCCGGAGTTTCTGGTTCAGCAGGATCTGGTAAGGAGTCCCTGTTCTGTCCGCCTCTTTTTTAAGCCATCGGTAGATATCCTCGGAAATGTAGGTCGTAATACGGACTTTTACATTTGCGGGAAGGAGGTCTTCCCGAGAAATGGGAGGAAGTTCAACTCGTTTCATTTTTGAAAAATCTGGTTCTTTTGTTCTCTTCATAAATTTTCCTCCCCTTCCTGAATTCAGCGGCTCCTATCAGCCGAATCCGCTCTTCGCGATAAGTAAACCACACAGTAATAACCCTTCCGTCAGAGATCCTGCCGATGGCATGCCATCGCTTCTCCATACCAGAATGCTTAATGTCCTCCAAAGCCACAGCTTCAGGATCAAAAAAGACCTCCTTCGCGGTTTCGAAATTAATTCCATGCGTTTTCACATTTCTCCGCTCTTTTTCCGCATCAAACTCAAATTCTGTATGTCTATTATACATATAATATACGTCCCGTCAACTGACTCAGACCAAGAAGACAGGCAATGGCCCCATAAGCAACATCCATGCCAAGCTTTAAACGTGACTTGTTTGGCAATGAAGGGATCAATCGTCCGATTTTCGATCGGTCGGGTATGAAAATCGGAAAAAAGGTTGGGGGTTTTTTGGAGCAACGGATCTGCCTTATAACCGAAGATAGGTGCGATGAACGCTTCTCATCTATTTAGATTCGCCCGCTGGGCAGCACTGCCTCTGACAGCACTCGCTGCCTGCGCCACAACACCACCGAAAAGAAAAGAATGTGGATTTCAAATTTGGGAGGAATGTACATGGGAGGGACCATTTCTTCATGACGAACCAGGCTGTACCGATATCCATGAACCATTAAAAGGTTTTCGAAATAATCCTGATGCCTATTCTTTAGAGTTGAAGCGAGTCTCCAATAATCAGCGGATTAATGGAAGACCAACGTCGATTCTTGAATATGATCATTTATATTTCCTTCTGGGAGAAATTATCCCACCGTGTCGACGAAATAACAATATGACTCGAGAAGATGTCGCAAAAACTTTCGATGAATTCGGTAACAAAAATGGTGAGTTTGACGTAACAGACCTGCTGCGCCGACAGGAGGTATTGGGGTTGGATGAATTCGGATTTCTACGAGATACTCTGCTCAATTATAGGATCAATCTCTATGAGGGGCTAAATGCAAGTGATTTAGAATATGTGGCTCAAAGGTATGTCGATAATCCGCAGAATTATCCATTTTATCAAAGCTTTTTTAGTGATCCCCTCTTTGTTCAAGCCGCACTGAAGGTCTATGACGACCCACGACTACGAAAACTTTCTGGAGAAGGTCTGCCCGCTGAAACAACAGCTCCCACAGACCAGGAACCGAGTCACTGAAAAAGGAGCTGCTCACAACTCGGTGAGAATCATCCTTCTCAGCTTATGCAGTGCCACATGCGCGGCAAAGAGTTTGAAGGATTCGCGATCGCGCGGCCAGAAGTATTTCCTCTCCTTGGTCTCTTTCGGTCCCGCCACAGCGATATGTACAGTCCCCACTGGCTTAGATTCAGTCCCTCCTGAAGGTCCTGCAATGCCGGTCACACCGATTCCGTACGTCGTCCCGCTGATCTGACGCACCCGCTCTGCCATCGCGGTGGCAACCTCCGAAGAAACGGCACCAAATTTTTGCAAGAGAACGAGATCGATCCCCAAGATCTGCAACTTCGAATCATTGCTATACGTAACCACACCCCGCTCAAAATATCCGGAACTGCCGGGGACATTCGTCAACAGATTTGAAATCAGACCACCGGTGCATGACTCAGCAACCGACAACGTCTGCTTTTTCTCCAGAAGAAGTCGCCCAATCACCCTTTCAATCGTCTCGTCCCCCTCGGCATAAATAAAAGCCCCGACCTTTTCGCGAATCAGTTTTTCTGCGTGGGCGATCTGATCGATTCCTTTTTTCGGTTCAGTGGTTGAGATCTTGATCAAGATCTCCGGAAAGAGAAATCGCCAACTCAATCGAACAGGGCCAAGATCACTCTCACGAAGCGCCTGATCCAGATCGGCCTCGGCCATGCCGAAGCAGCGAAAGATTTTTTGCAAGAAGAAGGATTGCCCTGCTCTCTTTTCCAAGATAGGAAGAACGAACTCTTCGAACTGCCCTTTCATCTCGGCAGGAACACCGGGCATAAAGAAATACTCGGTGTCTTTATATTTAATCTGGCAGCCGGGGGCGGTTCCAACTCTATTGGAGATGCGACACCCCCCTTTCGGCAACATCGCCTGCCGTTTGTTGTTTGGTGTCATCTCATGACCAATTTTTTTGAAATGTGCCTCCATCTCTTTTAAGGAGGTAGCATTCAAAGTGAGCGGAAGACCAAACGCCTCCGCCGCCGCCTCGAGTGTGATGTCGTCTGTCGTCGGACCGAGTCCACCCGTCACGATCACAACATCTGCCTCCTGAGCTGCCCCTAACAATGCCTCACGAATCTGATGCGGATCATCAGCAACCGTCAGATGACCGATCAGTTCAAAACCACGACCCCAGAGCCGCTCTGCCATCCAGGCGAAGTTGGTATCGAGAATGGTTCCAGAGAGAATCTCGTCACCAGTCGTGATGATTTTGATTTTCATAAGAAGAAATTAAAAATTCGGAGAATCAGATTCGCATACACCCCCGCCATCAGATCGTCTCCAACAATTCCCCATCCTCCTGAAACACGGTCTTGGATGAGTCGACAGGGATAAGGTTTCCAAACATCGAAAATGCGAAAGAGGGCGAAACCAACAATCAAATGCAGCCAGGAAAATGGAACAAAGGCCATCGTGACACAAAGGCCGGCGACCTCATCAATCACAACCTCCGACGGATCTTTCTTTCCAAGCTGTCTCGCCGCTTCGGCCGAGACCCAAGCGGCAAAAAATGAAAAGGCGATTAGGGCGGCTAAATACGAGAAATAAGAGAGGTCCTTAATGAGAAGATAGAGGAGAACTCCGACGAGGCTCCCAAAAGTCCCAGGGGCGTAAGGGAGGGAACCGCTGCCAAAACCGGTCGCAAAAAAGAGGATAAGACGTTTCACTATTGCCTCGGATACCTTCTTACATTAAGAAGTGACCATGGCAAAACTAAAAAACAAAACCGCTATTGTCACCGGTGGGGCCCAAGGGATCGGACGAGCGATCGCAAAGCGCCTGATCGATGAGGGGGCCCAGGTTGCACTCTTCGATCTGAAACCGGATGTTGGGGAGACGACAGCACGAGAGATTGGCGCCCTTTTTCTCAAGACAGATTGCACAAAAAAGACAGACGTTGACTCAAGCGTCGCCAAGGTGATCGAAAAGTTTGGGAAGATCGATATTTTGGTGAATAACATCGGCTGGGCACTCCCCACATTCTTCATTGAAGAAAATGAGGCGTATTGGGACAAGGTGATTGCCGTAAATTCCAAGACACAGCTGCTCACGACACAGGCGGTGCTGAAAGATATGAGCCAACGCAAGGGAGGCAAGATCGTTAATATCTCTTCTGACGCCGGTCGCGTCGGCCAGATGCAGGGGGTCGTCTATTCCCTCTGCAAGGCGGGGGTGATCGGTTTCACGAAGGCACTCGCGCGTGAGGTCGCTCGTTATCAGATTAGTGTCAATTGCATCTGCCCAGGCCCGACCGACACCCAGCTCTACGAAGAGGCGATCAACCCGAAGGTGAAGGAAACATTTGTGCAGATTATTCCCTTTAGACGAATCGCAAAACCAGAAGAGATCGCAGCCGGAGTCGCCTTCTTCTGCTCACCGGATGCTGATTACGTCACCGGACAGGTGATGTCAGTCTCGGGCGGACTGACGATGGGGGGATAAGAGAGGGATCTCATGTCTCAACTAATCGATCTCTCACATACCTACACGGCGAACATGCCCGTTTGGCCGGGGGATGTCGAACCACAACTCACTGAGATTTCATCAGTCGCAAAAGATGGTGTCTGTTGCCACATGGTTCGATCGAGCCTCCATGTCGGCACCCATATTGATGCCCCGATGCATATGATCGCCGATGGAAAACCGCTTTCGGAAATTCCGATTGATCGTTTCATGGGACGAGGTTTTTTGATCGATGCCCGAGAAAAAACTAAGATTGATACTGACCTTTTGGAGAAATCATTGATCGAAAAGGGGGACATCCTCCTGATTCACACCGGTTTTGATCGGAAATTTGGTCAACCCGAATATTATGAAACATTTCCGCCAATCACAGAAAACTTTGCCCACCAAGTCGTTGAGCGTGGCGTAAAAATGGTAGGACTCGATTGCCCAAGTCCTGATTATCCTCCGTTTCTAACCCATAAGATTTTACTCGGCAAAGAAGTGCTGATTATCGAAAACATGACCGGTCTGGAGAATCTGATCGGTGTCAAAAATTTCGAAGTGATCGCACTTCCGGTTCGTTTTGAGTCAGATGGATCTCCAGCGAGGGTGGTCGCGAGGATTTCGTAGTGGTGGGATGAGTTATGAAACTAAAAGTTATCGCTCTCGTCATTTCTTTTCTTCTCACAGATCTCCTCTTTTCAACCGACCCCCCAAAACCAAAATACGGCCCCGAAGCGATACCAATCTCCCAGTCTCATGACTATTTTCGAAAAAACCCCGCCCCCGACTATTGGGCCTTGAGTCCTTATTACACGGCACAATTCAGCGAACGATCCTGTTCGACTGCTGCTGTAACAATGCTCGTCAATGCAGCGCGTGTTGGAGAAAATCTCGGAAGTGAAGAGGAGTTGGTTACAGAACAGAAACTCATCAAAAGGGTCAAAGACCAGATGTGGAATAAATTATTGGATCCGCAATCGAAAGGCTTTCTCGTTATTTTAAAAGATTTAAAACCGCTCATTGAAAAAAGTCTTGCTGCTTACGGGATTCAAGGAACAACAGTGGAGGTAATCCATATCGCTAATACCTCAAATGAGACACGGAATCGGCTCCACAAGATACTTGTCGAAAATGAGAAAACGGCGCGCGATTTCATGATCGCTGTTTTTATCCAGGGTATTTACACAGGTGATGCTTATGTCGGCCATATTGCACCAGTCGGTGCCTATGATGCGAAGGCCAAGCGAGTTCTGATTCTCGATCCGGATCGCCAATGGTACGAACCGTACTGGGTCTCTGAAGAAACCTTCTTAAAAGGAATGGTGACGAAGGACGAACAATCGGGTAACGAATGGCGAGGGTATCTGTGGGTGAAACTGAAAGAGGGGGCCCGATGAAAAAACAAACCTCCAACTTGGCCAAGAAAAAGATCGCCAGAGACATGCTCGAACGCTATACCGGCAGTCCCCTAGCCGCCTTTCGGAAACAAATTATCCTGACGAATTTTGATTATTACCTTAAAAGATTCACTGAGCTTGGTGATGGGAAAAAGTCTTATGGCACTGCCATGAGGGTCAGTCACAGCAAGAAATTGGATGTTTCCATCATCGACTTCCGAATCGGCGCCCCTTCTGCCGCGCTCATTATTGAACTGATCAGCGTGATCGAACCAACCGCCGTCCTGTTTCTTGGCATGTGTGGGGGGCTTCATCGATCTCTGAAGGTCGGGGACTTCATCCTCCCGATGGCAGCGATCCGAGGTGAAGGGGCATCGCAACACTATATGCCGATACAGGTCCCAGCCCTTCCGACATTCAAGGTCCAAAAATTTGTCAGCCAAATCATCGTTGAGAAGGGGTTCGACTACCGAACTGGCGTGATTCATACGACCGATTACCGATTTTGGGAATTTGACGAGGGCTTTAAGAAAAAGATCTATGCCGAGAGGGTGATCGGTATCGATATGGAATGCGCCTCCCTCTTTGTCTCCGGTTTTGCGAATAAGGTCCCGATCGGTGCCCTTCTCCTCGTCTCAGACCTCCCGCTCACACGGTCAGGGATCAAGACTCGAAAATCGGCCCGTCAGGTTTTCAAGAAGTACACCGACATCCATCTGGATATCGGCATCCACTCGATGAGTGAGATTGCGGAGCGGGGGGAGCATATAAGACATTATCGGTGGTAAGTTATGTTCCACGACATCCTCTATAAATCGGGATCCGGCATCGCGACGATCACGCTGAATCGCCCCGAAAAACTGAATGCCTTCCGAAGCCAGACGATCGTTGAACTCACGACGGCCTTGGCACGCGCCATCAAAGACCGCGCTGTTGGCGTGATCGTGATCACCAGCGCCGGAGGAAAGGCGTTTTGTGTCGGCGGCGATATCAGTGAGATGAAGGATCTCAACCGAAAAAAGGGACGCATCTTCGTCCAAAAACTTCTGCGGCTCTCGAAGATCTTTTTGACCTCACCCAAACCGATCATTGCGAAGGTCAACGGTTATTGTCTTGGCGGTGGGAACGAGATCCAGCTCTTCTGCGACCTCACGATCGCGAGCGAAAAATCGATCTTTGGTCAGACCGGCCCGAAGGTCGGAAGCGCTCCGCTCTGGGGAGGAACACAAATCCTGCCGTTTCTGGTCGGGCTCAAAAAAGCCCATGAGATTATCTATCTCTGTCGGCAGTACGCCGCGCGTGAAGCGATGGAGATCGGTTTGATTAACCAAGTCGTCCCCGAGATCTCACTCGATGCAATTGTGGAAAGAACCTGTCAGGAGATTCTGGAGAAAGGACCGCAATCCCTTGCCCTTGCCCGACAGGCGCTCCACGAAGGACTATGGCCTCGACTGGCAAAGGACCTTAAAAAACTGGGGAAAATTTACGGGACCCCAGAGGTCAAAGAAGGGATGAACGCGTTTTTGGAAAAGCGACCGCCGAACTTCTCAAAATTCAGATCTCATCATGAGTGACTCAAGTTCTTCCGGTGTCACCAACGGTTTTCCTGTCAAAGATATCCCTGGAGAGACATAGTGCTCGACATGAAGCCGCCAGAGGTCGAGTCCCAGAGGTCCCTCCTGCACAACCCGTATCCCCTGAGAGGTCCATCGTTGGACTCCGCCCAACCCATAGCGATAAACAGGCCCTCCCTCCAGAAGTAGGGTGAGATTGTCTGTTTCACAGTTAAAAGCGGCATTGCGTGGTGTCTCCCGTATAAGATTTGCCAACCGCCTCGCCTCCTGTGCCATATCTTCACCAGCGTATCGGTCGACGATCCAAACCTGCTCCCCTTCCCTTAAAAGCGTTGCCCGCCAGACCTTCGGGGCCTTTAGATCCGCGGCCCGTTCAAGCAGCGTCACCATCCACCGCCTGGCCCCCTCGTGACATTCCGAAGCAGAGGCGTAAGCCGTGGTAAAACGAACCGCTTGCGCGACCGGTTCGGGAGCGCTTCGTCTGCGTAACGAGAAAATTAGAGAGAGAAAGTTTTTGTCTTGATGCCTCCTCACTCCAATATAGACAGCGCCCCCTACAGCAATCCCCAAAGAAGATGCCGTAAAAGCCGCCGCTAGCGAGGGGAGCCAGTCTTCACGATAGAGAGAATGCTGGCGAATCAATTCAAAACAAAACGCAATCGCTCCTCCATAAAGAACCCCTTTCGGACCAAAAGAAAACCAGCTCGTCGCAAGCCCCTGACCAAGATCAAGAAATAATTCTCCCCATTTCTGGTCTCCTTCTTTTTGATTCAGAAAGGTGGGGATTGATTGAAAGGCAATACAAAGACCAGCGACCTTATAACCCTGATAGATTCTTTTCCCATCCGAAAGGCGAACTGAAAAAGCAGTGGTGGCCCCTGACGTAACCCCTGCAGCAACCCCTGTCCAGAAAGGTTGGGCTACCTGATGGGCCAGTAAACTGAGTGGCAACATGCTGGATTATTCGTGAAGGGGCTCGAAGAGTTGTGAGGATAATGATTAAAACACAAATCGATAACCGAGTGAGAATGAGAGACCGGAGAAGTATGAATCACCAATGTCTTCAAATTGGCCTGTCGATAGATTTCTCCGAACTCTGTCAGCACCATTGGGATAACCATGATAGATCACTTCCCCATAAATGACGTTCCGACCTGTCAGGTAAAAGTCACTACCTAAGCCGGCATCAAATTTAAAAGCCGGATCTCTCGTTGACGACAGAGAGACGTTATTAAGGTTTGTTTTTGCGTGAATGATGTGGAAACCAACACCTGAAGAGGCATAGGGTGATATTCGAGTATTCAATGGTGAAAATTTCAAACCAACAGTGAATCCGTAAAAAAGGGCTGTTGTCCCTTGGTCCGAGGCGATCGCCTGCATCGACCTTGCCTGAACCGCTAGTCGCCTAAAAAAATCATAACCTGCGATAAGATCTATATTCAGGGCAGGGTCAAAATCATCAAGACTTGTCGCAAAAAAGGTCTGAGCTCCCAAAGAGGTTCCAACAAATAACCCCTTTTCCCACTCTCCACTCTCTCCTGCATGGACGAAATTGCCCAAGGAGGCCATCAACAAGAGACCGGTCAGGGCGATCAATTTAAGCATCTTTTTCATACCGCTCGTTTAGATCTCCCATAGAGAGGAGGGGGGCAAGGGGAATTTTTAGGGGTCTCGAGTCACCGCTAAACAGAATACCCCTCCAAACGAGCAAGTTATTCACAAACGTTAATTATTAAAAACTTAATGAATTCATATAGTTATTTTCGTTCCTGGCACCCAAAAAAGAGCTCGAAAAGCCCCTCATATGGCACGTAGATTGCTCATATAGATCCTCGTATGGCGAAGACGATTGCCCAAAAACCGATCTCGAGGAGCTCCCAGGCGATCGTCCAACAGCAATCGATCTTTAAAAAGATCGCCTCATTTATCACGGGGACCCCCCCTGCGAGGGTTGGCGCACGACCGATTTCGGCCAAAGACAGCTTCACGAAGCGACCCCCAAACCATGTCTACGCCCCGGCAGCCCTCCGTCAGACGGTCGAGGGGGTTCGACCCACGAACCGACCTTCCGACCTCCAGTTGACCCAATTCTGCAGTAAAGTCATTACGAGTTAGTTAACCCTCTTGATTTAAACCAATAGTGTGATAGGAAACTCCGCCTATTGGAGTCCCCTATGAGAGAAGCGATTCATCCTGAACTGCATCCTGTAAAAATCACCTGCGCCTGCGGCAATGTGATCGAAACGGTTTCGACCAAGAAAAATCTTACCGTCGCTGTCTGTTCTCACTGCCATCCCTTCTTCACCGGGAAACAGAAACTGGTGGATACCGCCGGCCGTATCGAAAGATTCCAAAAGCGCTACGCAAAAAAGAAACATTAGTGCGAAAAAGCCTTCTGACGCACTATGCTCAAAAAATTAGAAGAAATAGAAAAGAAGTTTGTCGAGCTTGAAAAAAAGTTGGCGGATCCCAGCATTCTTCAAAATCAAACCCTTTACCAAAAACTCTCGAAGGAACGGTCAGCCCTGATTCTTCTTGTTGAAAACTTCAGACGCTACAAGAAGACGATTCAGGAGCTAGAGGAGGCAAAAAAACTCCTGGAAGAAAAAGATGATGAGATCCGACGGATGGCAAAAGAAGAGCTGATTCGACTCGAGGAGGAAAAGCTCAGGACAGAACAGACGCTCAAAGTCCTGCTGCTTCCCAAAGATCCGAACGACGAAAAAAATATCTTTCTCGAGATCCGCGCTGGAACGGGAGGAGATGAGGCGGCATTGTTCGCTGCTGATCTCCTTCGGATGTACAGCCGTTATGCCGAAAGCCGTGGCTGGCATGTGGAGGTTATGGATTCGAGCCCTACCGGGATTGGAGGATTTAAAGAGATTATCCTGCTCATCTCGGGTCAGAATGTTTACAGCGATCTCAAGTACGAAGGTGGAATCCATCGGGTCCAACGCGTCCCGAAAACGGAACAACAAGGAAGGATTCATACGTCAGCCGTGACAGTTGCCGTTCTTCCAGAGGTGGAAGATGTCGATATCCAAATCAATGAAAGCGAGCTGAAGATCGATGTGTTTCGCGCATCCGGCCCAGGTGGTCAGGGGGTGAATACTACGGATTCGGCAGTCCGTATCACGCATTCCCCTTCAGGGCTTGTTGTGGTTTGTCGCGATGAGCGAAGCCAAATAAAAAACAAAGCGAAGGCGATGAAGATTCTACGGGCCCGGCTCCACGAGATCGAAGAAGAAAAACAAAATGCCGAACGGCGATCGTCACGAAAGGCGATGGTCGGTTCTGGAGATCGAAGCGAAAAAATTCGTACCTACAACTTCCCACAAAATAGAATAACCGATCACCGAATCGGGCTTACTCTGCATCAACTCGATCGGATTTTAGAGGGACGTCTGCAGGATATTATCCAACCGCTAAGAACCTATTATCAAACCGAGGCTTTGAAGGGTCATGTCTGAACCCTGGACAACCCTCAAACTAATTCAATGGACAAAAGGGTATTTTGAAAAAGCCGGTGTTCCTAATCCACGCCTTGATGCCGAGCTTTTGCTGGCCCATCTTCTAAAGTGTAAACGGATCGACCTCTACACGAACCACGAGAGAACGATCGCGGAGAAGGATTTGGCGAAATTCAAGGAGTTGATCCAAAGGAGATCGAAACGGGAGCCGCTTCAATACATCATCGGCGAAACGGAATTCTATGGACTGAAGTTCAAAGTCACACCGGAGGTGCTAATCCCGAGACCAGAAACCGAGTTGTTGGTGGAAGAGGCAATAGCGTATTACCCCACTTTGAAAAAGGGGGGTGAGGGGGGATTTTCAGTCTTGGACATTGGAACCGGCTCCGGCTGTATTGCTATTACCTTAGCAAAAAACCTCCCTGAAGCAAAAATCACCGCAACCGACAGCTCGAAAGAGGCGCTCGAGATTGCCAAAGAAAACGCCCGACGGCATGAGGTTGATCGTCAGATTGAATTCCTCCTGTCTGACATCGCTCCCTGGAGGGTTTTTGAAGCTGAAGGGCGACGATTCGACCTGATCGTTTCAAATCCTCCGTACATCCCTTCGAGAGAATTAGAATCGCTGCAACCGGAGGTCAGGGATTTTGAACCGCGGAAGGCGCTGGACGGCGGAAACGACGGTCTTCAAACTATCCGCCAAATACTCACAGAGACACCTCGTTTTCTAAATGATGGCGCTTATCTCCTCTTGGAGATCGGTGAGGATCAGGGAAAAGCAATTGCCAACCTCATACACGAACAGACATCGCTTGATTTTCAGGGGGTAAAAAAAGATCTATCCGGCCATGATCGGATCTCTGTAGCTAAAAAGCTACAAAAACCCCTATGCTGAATTCCAGTCCATAGCTTTTCACCTTTACAATAAGGACCGAATTCAGCACCTTATTGAGTATCGTGTCTAAATCACCAGAAGACATTAAGAAAATTCTCCTGCTTTTAAAACTCATTTCGCAGGGGGTTCTGGATGCCGAGGCGGGAAGATCGGTCGATCACCAGACCCTTTTTAACCGACTCGAGAAAAAGCTCCAAAAATTAGTCTCATAAGGACATCCAGGGAAACGTCGTTCAGCTCTTGAGTCTCCTCGATAGCCGCAGGGATTTGGAAGATATCCTCTTCGAAAGACTGACCTCTCCGTAATTTGAGAGGGTTGCAGCTCAAAAAAATAGCTGTTAAGCACCCTCAGTGGACAAAATTGTTATTCAAGGTGGTCGACGATTAAAAGGAACCGTCGAAGTCAGCGGGGCGAAGAATGCCGCACTACCGATCCTCTTCTCCTCTATCCTGACTGAGGGATGGAATCAGTTTTGTCGGATTCCTGAATTACGCGACATTAACACCACCTGCAAACTCCTCTCAAAGCTCGGCCTCGTCATCGAGAGAAAAAAGGGCTCGATCCGAATCTCCTCAAATGCCATGCGAAGTTACACCGCCACCTACGATCTCGTTAAAACGATGCGCGCCTCGGTCCTCGTCATGGGCCCTCTCCTGGCTCGGGTCAAGAAGGCAAAGGTTTCTCTGCCCGGCGGATGCGCCATCGGGGCACGGCCGATCAATCTCCACCTGAAGGCGTTCGAGCAGATGGGGGCGAAGATTGATATCAAGGAAGGGTATGTCATCGCCAAGGCAAAGAAACTCCATGGAGCAAAAATCCACTTTGACACCGTAACGGTTACCGGAACTGAAAATGTCATGATGGCTGCTGTCCTCGCCAATGGCGAGACGATCATTGAAAACGCCGCTCAGGAACCGGAGGTCACCGATCTCGCCGAGGCGCTCTCCAAGATGGGGGCCGAAATTCAAGGTGCCGGAACCAACACCATGACGATTCAAGGGGTCAAAGAATTACAAGGGTGCGATCACGAGGTCATTGCGGACCGGATCGAGGCGGGGACTTTTTTGATCGCCGCTGCGATGACCGGTGGAGATGTCAGGATTCAGAGAATCCCCCCCTCTTATCTCGAGGCGTTGATCCTCAAGCTCCGCGAGGCGGGTGTTACCATTACTGAAGAGGCGGATGCGATTCATGTCGTCGGCCATCTGCCGGTCAAGGCGGTCGATCTGATCACCGCACCATTCCCTGGTTTTGCCACTGATTTTCAGGCACAGTTTATGGCGCTCATGACGATGGCCAAAGGAACCAGCGTGATCACTGAAAATATCTTTGAGAACCGTTTTCTCCACGCACAGGAACTGATGAGGATGGGGGCGAATATTCGAATCGAGGGGAGAAAGGCGATCATTCAGGGTGTTCCAAGACTCTCAGGGGCCCCTGTTATGGCATCCGACCTCCGAGCCTCTGCCGCACTGATCATCGCCGGGCTCATGGCGAAAGGAATCACCGAGATCCATCGCGTTTATCATATTGACCGCGGTTATGAAAGGATTGAGAAGAAGTTTCGCAAGCTCGGGGCGAGAATTAAACGAATCAAGGTAAAGTATTAAGCATGAATGTTGAAAAAATAGTTCGGGCGATCATCCATAACCTCCGTCGCGAGGGGGACCGAGCGCTTTTTGCCTGTACAAAAAAGTTTGATCATTTTTCGGTCACTTCAAAAAATATTGAGGTTTCAAAGCGGGAACGCCGGGACGCTTGGAGAAAACTGGATCGTCAAACGATTCAAGCCCTCAAGAGAGCGGCAGATCGAATTCGTGAGTTTCATTCCCGGCAAAAAAATCGCTCCTGGACGACAAAAAAAGAGGGGATCGAACTTAGCCTTCGATGGAGGCCGCTCGAGCGTGTCGGGATCTACGTCCCTGGAGGGCGCGCCGCTTATCCTTCAACTGTCCTGATGAATGCGATCCCAGCAAAGATCGCCGGGGTCTCCGAGATCGTCATGACAACCCCTTTCCCAAACGGCGATGGTCACCCTGCCCTCCTGGTCGCCGCCGATCTGGCAGGTGTGGATCACATCTTCAAGATCGGAGGGGCACAGGCGATCGCCGCGATGGCCTATGGGACAAAAGCGATCCCGGCCGTCGACAAGATCGTCGGTCCCGGGAATCAATTCGTCGCCGAGGCAAAACGTCAGGTCTTTGGCAAGGTCGCGATTGACATGATCGCAGGACCGACAGAGCTCGTGGTTATCGCCGATGATTCCGCCAATCCCTCATGGATCGCGGCTGACCTGATCTCACAGGCGGAACATGATCCGGAGGCAAGACCGATTTTAATTTCTCCCTCCAGGAATTTTATTCAAAAATTGTCGAAAGAGGTGGAGAGACAGGTTCTGAGAACACCTCGTCGACAGATCGCAGAGACAGCCTTCTGGAATCATGGCGAAAAAATCAAGGTCAAGAATTTGGAAGAGGCGTGTGAGCGAGCGAACCACATCGCCCCGGAACATCTGGAACTCTGTGTCCGTAATCCAAAGCGGTGGCTCAAAAAAATCAAGCATGCCGGTGCGATCTTCCTGGGGCCGTATAGCCCCGTTGCGCTCGGTGACTACGCCGCCGGCCCAAATCATGTCTTGCCGACCAGCGGCACAGCGCGTTTCTCGTCACCGCTCGGCGTTTACGATTTCATGAAGGCGTCGAGTCTCATTGAGGTTACGCAAAAAGGACTTAAACATTTGGCGCCAACAGTCATACAGCTTGCAAAAATTGAGGGGCTGATGGCACATGCGGAATCTGTTCTGGCAAGGTATCGGAAAATAGGTTAAGGGGGATTTTGTGAAACGAACCGCCAAGGTCGATAGAAAGACGAAAGAGACTTCGATCAGTCTGGAGATCGATCTCGATGGAAAAGGGGACTCCCGAATCAAAACTCCGATCCCTTTCTTCAATCACATGCTCGAGCTCTTTGCCAAACATGGCCTCTTTAATCTGAAACTGACTGCCTTGGGGGATGTTGATGTCGATGATCACCACCTTGTCGAAGATGTCGGGATTTCACTCGGTGAAGCAATCAAAACCGCCCTCGGAAATAAAAAAGGGATCCGTCGCTATGGTTTCTTCACCCTCCCGATGGATGAAACCCTGACAACCGTCGCTGTCGATTTCCCGGGCCGACCGAGTCTCGTGTATCAAAGTCCCATCAAGAAAGGAAAGATTAAGACGTTCGATCTGGAATTAGTCGAACATTTTTTCGAGAGTTTTGTTTACGCAGCCGGTGCTAATCTCCATATTCAGGTACAACATGGAAGAATCAAACACCATATTGTCGAATCCATTTTCAAGGCGTTTGCGCGTGCGGTCGATATGGCAACTCAAATCGATCCTAGGGTAAAAGGAGTGCCATCAACAAAAGGGGTTTTGTGATCGCTATTATTGATTATGGAATGGGTAATCTCAGGAGCGTCAAGCGCGGATTCGATGCCGTCGCTGCTGAATCTGTCATCACTTCAGATGCAGGAGTCATTGCCCAGGCAGATCGTGTCGTTCTCCCAGGCGTCGGCGCCTTTGGCGATTGCATGAGGAATTTGAAAAAATATAAATTGATCAACCCGATCCTCGATGCGATCCAGTCAAAAAAACCTTTTCTGGGGATTTGTCTCGGATTCCAGCTTCTCTTTGAAGA
The DNA here is from genome assembly GCA_016180845.1 of Deltaproteobacteria bacterium. NCBI lineage: Bacteria > Pseudomonadati > Myxococcota > Myxococcia > Deltaproteobacteria bacterium. Next base: position 640,519 of record JACPAK010000001.1, on the reverse strand, counting down.
GAGCGAAGAGTTTGGCCGTCACAAAGGACTTGGGATTCTCCCGGGACGCGTCGTCCACTTCAAACTCTCAAAAAAATACAAGGTCCCTCATATGGGGTGGAACAGGCTTCTCAAAAAAAGACGCCTCCCCCTGCTGGCCGATATCCAGGAAGGATCGTATGTCTACTTTGTGCATTCTTATTATGTCGTGCCGAAGGATCCGCAGATCATCGTGACAACGACTGATTATGGGAAGGAGTTCTGTTCCTCTGTCGCGAAGGACACTATCTTCGCCTGTCAATTCCATCCGGAAAAAAGCCAGAAGGTGGGACTCGATCTGCTGAAGGCGTTTGCGACCTTTACCCAGATCGCGCTAGTGTAATCTCTTTTTGGGATTGGTATTTCCCCTTCTTATCCTTGTAAGAGATGGCACAGGTTTCATCCGCCTCAATAAAGAGAACTTGGGCGATCCCCTCTCCCGCGTAGATTTTCGCAGGAAGCGGTGTGGTATTTGAGATGCCAATCGTCACATGTCCTTCCCATTCCGGTTCGAAAGGGGTCACATTCGCGATCACGCCACAACGGGCATATGTTGACTTGCCAAAGCAGATCGTCAGGACATTCCGGGGAATCCTGAAATATTCGAGGCTCTTTGCGAGGACAAAGGAGTTCGGCGGAATCACACAAACCTCTCCCTTGAGATCATAGAAGGCGTTTGGATCCATATTTTTTGGGTCGATCAGACCGGTTGCCTTGTTATTGAAGATCTTGAACTCATCAGAGACACGAATGTCGTATCCGTAGGAGGAAAGACCATACGAGATCACGTTTTTTGGAAGATTCCCATGCTCCGGCTTCTTGACTTGAGACTCCGCAAAAGGTTCGATCATCTTCGCCTCAAGCGCCATCTGTCGGATCCATTTGTCTGGCTTAATACCCATAAGTGTCTCCTTCATTTTGGAACGCCCGCTCCTATACGCCTTCTTCGAAACAGACTGCAACCCTTTTCGCTAAAAAAGGGTTGCCACTTCGGAGTGACCACGTTAGCAGAGGGAAAGATGCCCGAATGGTTCAGCATCCTCCCTCCTTTTTTTGCAATCCTTCTTTCTCTTATCACCCGACAGGTAGTTCTCTCCCTCTTTGCCGGCATCTGGTTAGGAAGTTTTTTTGTCTATCATTATAACCCGATCGTCTCTTTTCTAATGACTCTGGATCATTACGTCAAACCGGCTTTGGCCGATCCCGATCATGCTGCCATCCTGATTTTTACAATGATGCTCGGAGGAATGGCTGGTTTGATTACCAAAAATGGAGGAACGGCAGGACTGGTTAAAGTGGTAACACGTTTTGCAACGACGGCACAACGTGGTCAACTCGTCACCTATCTCCTCGGTATCCTGATCTTCTTTGACGATTACGCCAATACACTCATCGTGGGAAATACAATGCGTCCGATCACCGATCGACTCAAAATTTCACGGGAAAAATTATCGTTTCTTGTCGATGCAACATCCGCTCCTGTTGCCTGTCTATTCATTTCAACATGGGTCGGATTTGAGATCGGCGTTATTCGAGATTCCCTTCAAGGGACAGGATTTGCCCAGGATCCCTTTTCCATCTTCCTCTGGAGCATTCCGTATCGTTTCTATCCGATCTTCACGATCATTCTGATGGGGATCATGATCGCGCTCAATCGTGATATCGGAGGCATGGCCAAGGCAGAAATTCGTGCCCGAACAACAGGAAAGCTTCTCCGCGATGGTGCCGAGCCTGCCTCTGATTTGACAGAGTCAAAAGAGATCGCTGTCGCGCCCCATATCCCAAAGCGTTGGTACAACGCCTGTATCCCTGTTGGAGCTGTTATCGTGATCACCCTGATCGGTCTTTACATCACGGGGCTAAACACACTTACCCAGCAGGGAGGCGAAAGGACGCTTCGCAATATCCTCGCCAACTCCTCCTCCAGCGATGCCCTCTTCTGGTCATCGCTCTCCGGCTGCGCGATCGCCATTCTGCTCTCAATCGGACAACGAATCCTTACTTTGAAAGAGGCAATGGAGGCCTGGTTTGGCGGTATCCGATCAATGCTGCTCGCCTGTCTAATCCTTCTTCTCGCCTGGTCACTGGCCGGTGTGACCCAGGAGCTTAAAACCGCTGATTTCGTTGTCGGGGCCCTCACAGGCAAGATCTCTTATGGATGGCTCCCCTTCCTTATTTTTTTGCTCTCCTGTTTGATCAGTTTTGCCACCGGCACGAGCTGGGGAACAATGGCAGTGGTGATGCCTCTGACGACACCCCTGGCGTGGGCAATGGCACAATCAGCAGGTCTAAACCCCGTGGATGCCCAAAACTTTCTCTACTCTGCTGTCAGCTCGGTCCTCGCAGGTGCCGTTTTTGGCGATCATTGCTCACCCATTTCAGATACGACAGTCATGAGCTCAATGACCTCCGGCTGCGACCACATCGACCATGTCAGGACCCAGATGCCATATGCGGTCCTCGCAGGAGTCATCAGCATGATAGCACTGATTTCGGCAGGGCATGGAGCTTCTCCCTACCTTCTTGTCGGTATCGGAAGCATGGCCCTTTTCATGATTCTTCGTTTCTTCGGGAAGAAGGTAAATCACTCATAAAATACTCCCTCTTGATCTCTGAAATCCTCTCGCGTTCTCTTCGAAAAAGATCGGCAAGTTCCGGATCTTCGACAGGACGCGAGAGCCCCACCTCGATCTCTTTCATCTCTCGACGCCTCTCGGAGCGATATCCGTTGTCTGTCGAATAAAAATACCGCTGCGCAACAAAACGGTAGTATTGAGACCCTGATTCCCTCATCATATTGGGCATCTCAAAATAAAGAACGAGGGCAAGTCCAATCACATCATAGGCATAACCCGAAATATGCCCCTTCCCCTTTGAATTCAGATAAAGATAGGCGATCCGACCTGGCAACGGTGTGACAAAAGACCTCCAGAAGGTTGTTTTCAAGACCTCCTTATCGGAATATCCGATCATCACCTTGCGAATAACATTAACAAGACCACCGGTAATCCCTCCCAAAACTGTCAACACAACCAGACGGAGCAGGACACCTGGCTTGCCAAAAACACCCAACACCGGAATTTTCTTCAACCATGGGAACCACCTCACCGGGCTTGTCTTTCGAATGTCGATCGCCACTCCCAATTCCTTCGAAATCTTTTCCACCATCTTGAAGACCGGTGGCCCTGTCATTTGGGAAAGGGGGGCCAGGTAACCAGCCTGGGCCGCATCGGCAACGATCAGACTCGTATTGATCTCATTCCAACGCCAATGAGTTGGGTTGATGCAGCTCAGCACAGACCCATCCCCTCCCCGGGCACGACTGATACCAGCACACTCCATGATGACCCGAGTTGAGAGGAAATAAAACAGATAGAGTCCAAACCAGGCCATCGAACGCTGAAACGGAATATGGGTCTCTCTCAAGTGAACTTGCAATGCCCCACGGACTTGAGAACTAAATGGGGCCCGAACTAACTTCCCGAACAGCAAACCCCATCGGACATTCGCATCGACATAGGCACCGTTCGCTAGATGAAAAAGTCCATAACCGATTCCAAAAATCGCTACACCGGTAGCGATACGACCAACGGTACGAGGACGGTCACGCAAGCCATAATCAGAGTCATTGGCTGCCTTTTGATTGTAGTTGCCTTGGATATAATCGACAGGGTGACTCAGGAAATTAACTGCCTCGTCCGGAACCGTCAGGAAAGGCGGTATCAAAGGCATCGAAATCCCCCCTGTCGACCGAAACCATATTTGCAGAAAACAAGCAACGGCATTTTCGAGTTCAGATTAAACTTGCAGAATCACCAAAACCGATGCATCAAATCGGACGTGCTCATCGGTCTCACCGGGAAAAATGGATCGGGAAAAGGAGAAGTCGCCAACTTCCTGAAGATCTGCGGCCTCGAGTACCACTCCCTCTCCGACATGATTCGGGAATCACTCCAGAAAAAGCGGCAGAAGATCACACGAGAGAAACTGATCGCTGAAGGAACCCGTCTTAGAGAAAAACATGGGAGTGGTGCCCTCGCCGAAATGACACTTCAAAAACTCGAACCCGACCGAAACTATGTGATCGATTCGATCCGAAATCCCGAAGAGGTCAAGGTTCTCCGACGGCAGAAGAATTTTTTTCTCATCAATGTACGCGCCGATCGAAAGATCCGTTTTGAACGAATCAAGATGCGGGGACGTGAAAACGATCCCAAGACATTTCAACAATTTGTGGAGACAGAGGAAAGGGAATTCAAAAGCAAGAACCCTGCATCCCAACAATTGATTGCTACTGAAAAGTTGGCTGACATCAAACTCGAGAACAACGGCACGCTCGAGCAACTCCACGAGAAGATCCGAAAGACCCTCCTTAAATTATCAAAAAAAAAACTAAGGCCTGACTGGGATACCTACTTCATCGACATCGCCCGGATGGTTTCCCTCCGAAGCAACTGTATCAAACGACATGTCGCTGCGGTGGTCGTCAAAGACAGGAGAATTATCTCGACCGGCTATAATGGGACCCCGCGTGGTGTGAGGAATTGTAACGAGGGAGGCTGCCCTCGCTGCAATACCTTCGGTCCTTCGGGAAAAAATCTCGAGGAATGTTACTGCTCGCATGCCGAGGAGAACGCGATCACGCAATCGGCCTACCATGGGGTCAATATCAAAGGCGCGACCCTCTACACGACCTTTTCTCCCTGTCTGATCTGTACCAAGATGATCATCAACTCCGGCATCGCCGAGGTGGTCTACAACGCCCACTACCCTCTTGCCGATATCGCCACCGCCCTCCTGAGGGAGGCGAAGGTGAAGACGAGGCGATTCTAGACATCACTCCGCCACAGTTCTATCATTACCCCATGGCCCTCCCAGCACCTGAACTTCAACCGCTCGCTCGCGTACTTCAAAAGTACACAAAAGAGGGGGAACTCTACGAAAAACTGGAGGGAGGAAAACTCCGCTGTTTTTCCTGCGGGCATCGTTGCGTGATCCCCGAAGGAAAATGCGGGATCTGTCTCGTTCGATACAACGAGGGAGGGACACTTTATGTCCCACACGGGTATGTCGGCGCGCTCCAGCTCGATCCGGTCGAGAAGAAACCGTTCTTCCACGCCTACCCCGGCTCGCTCGCGATGAGCTTTGGGATGCTCGGGTGTGATTACCACTGCGGGTATTGTCAAAATTGGTTCACGAGCCAATCACTCCGAGATCCGAAGTCAACCGCCGAACCACGCGCGATTACCCCGACTGCTTTCGTGAAATTTTCAAAAGAGGCCGGGGCACGGATTGTCACGAGTACCTACAACGAGCCTCTCATCACGAGTGAGTGGGCAGTGGAGATCTTTAAGGTCGCCAAAAAAGAGGGACTGATCACCTCGTATGTCTCGAATGGAAACGGCACGCCGGAGGTCTTGGAATACATCAAACCGTGGGTCGATCTCTATAAAGTGGATCTCAAGGGGTTCCAGGATAAGCACTACCGCGAACTCGGCGGCGTCCTTTCGGTGGTACTCGATACGATAGGTCGACTCCATCAAATGGGCTTCTGGCTCGAGATCGTGACGCTGATCGTTCCTGGCTTTAATGATTCCGAAGAGGAACTCCGGGGGATCGCGAAATTTTTGTCTGGAATTTCAAAAGAGATCCCATGGCATGTAACCGCCTTTCACAAAGACTATAAGATGAAGGACCACGACAATACATCGATCGATCTCCTGACCCGGGCCTACGAGATCGGAAAGGAGGAAGGATTAAAGTTTGTCTATCCCGGCAATCGGCCAGGCGAGGTTGGGACGCGTGAGAACACCTATTGTCCGTCGTGCAACACACTCTTGATAGAACGTTTCGGATTTGAGGTCATCTCGTATCACCTGAAAAAGGGTGGATTGTGCCCAAAGTGTAATCTCAAAATTCCAGGGAGATGGGATTAAATCTTATTACAACTCACCCACCTGTTTGAGCTTCTCAATTATTTCTTCAAAAAGAATGTCTGGAAGGCGCTTTAACTGCTGCTGGAACCTTTTATTATCGATCGATCGAGATTGGTCGACCATCACATCGCATTCCTTTTCATTCCCGGCACATCCTTGAGGCAACCGAACGCGAAGCAAATTCTCCTCCGTGAGATGAGTCGTGCAAGGCAGGATCCATGTAGAAGGGTGATCGACCCCATTGAGAAGATCTGTCTGTATCACGATGACCGGTCGGGATTTCCCCGGTTCCGTTCCGAACCGCGGATTCAAATCGGCGAGATAAAGAAATCCCCTCTTAATCTTCATCGAGCCCTTCACCACTCAAGTGATCCAGTTCCTTTATTTCCTTTTGAGTCGACGAGCGGACCAAAAGAGAGGCCTCCCGAATCCTGCGGCGAAGGAGATCTCGATTAATCTTCTCCTTAAGCTCATTGAGGGCCCTTCGAATGACCTCCGTATTCGACTTGAGCCCCAACTCCTCTCGAAGCTTCGTGACAAGGGGGATCTCAGAGGCGGGGAGAGTAAAAGAGGATTTTTGAGCATGATGTTTCATGCTTTTATCATGCCTGACTTTCTCTATGGGTTCAATTAAAAAAAATGCGCAACTTAAATCCAGCCGCACCGACAACTGTGCTGTTCAGTTTTTCAAACTCTTTTAAGGAGAGACTTATGAATGCTCGAAATATCATCACTGCTGGGGTCGTGGTTTCTGCTGCCATTGTTGTAGCAGCCGTACTTGCGCGGGAGTGGAGAAAGAGTACTGCGATGCTTTACCCCCCGGAACTACCGCCATCTCCTCCTGAACCTCCCGTCCAACTGATCGGTGATACCCCCTATTACTGCTTCATGAGTGCCTATCTGGATGGGGATCGCCTGACGCAGAGGGAATTCACCGCGCTGGTTAGCAAATACCCGAAATCTTTTGCCTTATTTGAGGATCTCCGAGCAGCCTATAAGGATGATTTCGTCTCACCGGATGAGGCTGAGAAACTCAAAGGCAAAATGGAGATCGCTGATGAGGAGAAATTCACACCTCATCAAATGACATTTCCCTGGGTGACCCGTTGGGCCCCTAACATGTTTGTGGATCAGGAACTTTGGGATCTGGCTGTCCCAATCCTGCAGCAAGCCAGAGGTTTTGGATACTTGGACGCATTACCTAACTCTGCCCGAGATACCTTCGAACGTGAACTGTTTCGACGTGTTAACTTGGCTGCTGCAACGCAAAGTGTAATTCACAGGGATGACGGACTCGTAAAGAACCTGATGTCACATGTCGAAGGCTTGAGCCTCTTCTTCTCAAAAGATCCAGGTGATGTCGAGTTCTTGAGCCAGCTTCTCCCCTTCAAATACTATAGGGCGAGTGAAAACAATGGGCAGCCTTGGGCCGCCCTGCCCCAATTAGGATGCGAACTTCAGGAGGCGTTTGACAGGCTCGGCACTTCTTACCAGTACGCAACAGAAATGAAAAACCAGGTGACAGAAAACGCCGTCTTATACTGTGATCGGCCGGAATGAATTTTTTAGATATTAAACCGCCGGGAGTTTCAGTTCCTCTTGCCTCCCTGCCACGGCACTCTCTTTAAACCGCGAGACAGTAGGATCGGGCTAGCGATCTTCTGCAGCTGGAGCAGGATCCTGAATTTTTCCTCAACAGGAAGACGCGCCAACACCCTCCGTCTCTGCTGCTTTAACTGAAAGATTCTCTTGATCTGTCTATTTAATTTTCCCAATTGTCCACTCCCATTTCTTGATCAGTTTGTGTCGAGTCAAGATCTCCCGCAACCGATGTCTATCAAGCTTGACCTCTTCCCACAGTTTTCTGATCCTCTCCCTGTCTTTTGACCGATCGGTATCGATCATGATCGCCAAGAGGTGCTCCAAACGCGCGACTCTTGTCTGAACCCCTTGATACTTTTTTTCTACCGCTTCCCTGACCGCCTCATCCACCAAAGGATTATAGGACGGAATAAACTGAACGGGAATGCCTTTAATGATGACCTGTTCCTTGTTTGGCGTATAACCCTTGCGCCGCAAGGCGATGTAAAGAGGTCCCATATCAACGATGACCCTTTTCTTTTTCGTCGTTTCGGGTAGGAAAATAAAGACATCGAGATCATAGGTTAACGCAGGCTCAGCATAAAACAGGAGGGCAGTGGCACCTGCCAAGGCGTAACGCTCAATAACCCCCTCCAATTCCAGATTGTTGAGAACTGTAAGAACTTGCTCCATAAAAAATGACTGGTACTAAAGTGACGGGAGTTTCAGTTCCTCTTGCCTCCCCTGAAACTCCTTAATCTTCCTCGCGATTTCACGAAAACAGTCCGCCTGTTTTGACTTCGGCTCCTTCACAACAATCGGACTCCCCTCATCACCGGCAACGCGCGTCTCAACCTCAATCGGGATCGAACCCAAGAGGGGGAACCCCCAATCTTTGTATCGATCCTCCTTGCCACCGAAAATCCGCGACTCTTTTTTACAATGAGGACATTCGAAGGTACTCATATTTTCAATGACACCCAAGATCGGAACCTTCGTCATCTCGAACATCTTGATCGCGCGTCGCACATCCGCGAGTGCGACATCTTGTGGCGTCGTCACGACGACGGCACCGGTCATTGGAATCATCTGCGAGAGCGAAAGCTGCACATCCCCGGTCCCCGGCGGGAGATCGACGATCAGATAATCGAGCTCCCCCCAATCGACCTGTTCCAGAAACTGCTGCAACATCTTGGCCAGCATCGGACCACGCCAGATCACCGCATCCTTCGAGCCCATCAGAAACCCCATCGACATCAGCGGCATATCGTATCGCTTCAGGGGGATGATTCGGTTTCCGGAAGCAACGGTCGGCCTTTCCCCTTCCGGAATTCCAAACATAATCGGGATCGAAGGGCCGTAGATATCGGCATCGAGGAGACCGACCTTCGATTTTTCCCGCATCAAGGCGAGGGATAAATTCGCCGCGACGGTTGACTTGCCAACCCCCCCCTTACCACTCCCGATGGCGATGACCGATTTAACTCCTGGAAGTCGATTAGGCATAGGAAAGCTCGACGTTGATTCCGAAATCCATGTTCCTCCGCCTCGCCTCCTGAATCCACTTCGCATTCTCGGCACAGACGATCTGAAGGTCTTCCCTTTCGAGCTTCTGATTGACCTGATTCATGAAGCTTCGAAGAATCGATCGCCATTCCATAAAATCACGCGCGAGATCTCCCAAAGAGACCACCACAACAGGGGAACGAAGACGATAGAGCTTATCGATCAGGCGTGAAAAACCAGTCTCCAAGCGATCCTCAGAAAGTTCCGTGATCGGCCCCAAACCAAAAAGGAGGATCTCATCAGTAGCCAATCTCCCGGCCGCCGGCATGATCATCGATTCCGCAAACCCCCCCGAGAGCCGACCCTGAAGAATCAGCTCCGAGAGCCGGCCGTTCAGTCGCCAGTCAATAAGCCCGGTAGAGCCCCGCAACGGTCGCGAGTCCTCAAAAAAAGTCGCTAACGCCACGCGGCCAGGGACTTCATCAAGAGGAGCCGAAGAAAGTACCAATTGAATCATCGAGGATCCTTTCTCACATCTTTCGCGATATTATCAAGAATTCCATTAATAAAAGCGCCGGAATTCTCTGTCCCAAACCTCTTGGCAATTTCAATCGCCTCATCAATCGCCACAGAGGTCGGCACATCATTGAGGTAAGAGAGCTCGTAGACCCCCAAACGTAAAATATTACGATCGACAGCCGACATCCGTGCGATCTTCCAGTGGGAGGAATGTTTCTCAATCAATTCATCGATCTCCCGACGGTTCCGGTAGGTCCCTTCGACAAGCTCATAAGAAAATTTCTTGGCCTCTTCAGGATATTCCTCGGATTCTGCGAAGCGATCGATCACCACTTTTGGTCCGACATCCTGCATCTCCATCTGATAAAGAAGCTGAAGGGCGAGTTCCCTCGCCTTGCGTCTCTGTCCCATATTAAACTCTCCATTTCTTTTTCTTTAATGAAGCCATCTCAATCGCGACTAAAGCCGCCTCTTCTCCCTTGTTACCGACTTTCCCTCCAGCACGTTCCAATGCCTGTCTTAAATTATCGGTCGTCAGGACACCAAAGGCAATTGGAATCTCCTCTTCCAATATGACACTCATCACGCCAGAGGTCATCCCTTCCGAAATATACTCAAAATGAGGCGTCTCACCACGAATCACACACCCCAAGGCGATCAGCGCGGAATATTTTTTCTTTCGAGCAAGACCTCTCAGGGCATAGGGAATTTCGAAGGCGCCTGGAACTGTCAGGAGATCCACCTCCTTCGCCCCATACTTCGAGAGAGTTTTTCTCGCTCCAGCAAGGAGTTCATCGGTCACCAAAGAATTGTAGCGACTCAGCACAATCCCAAATCGTAGTCCCTTTGCAGAAAGGGGTGGTCTTTTTTTGTCACGAAAGGCAACCAAAGGATACCTATACCTTGTTAAGTAAATGCCCCAACTTGTCCCGCTTGGTGCGAAGATACTTGATGTTCTCGTTCTCCGGTTCGATCTCGATCGGAATCCGTTCGATCACTTGCAGATTGAACCCCTCCAGACCAACAATCTTCCGCGGGTTGTTGGTCATGAGCCGCATCTTCTTCAAACCAAGTGCCGATAAAATCTGAGCGCCAATTCCATAGTCACGCAGATCCGGTTTAAATCCCAGTTTCTCATTCGCCTCGACCGTATCCAACCCCTTGTCCTGGAGGGCATAGGCACGGATCTTGTTTAAAAGACCAATCCCCCTTCCCTCCTGACGGATATAGAGAAAAACGCCTCTCCCCTCAGCCGCAATCATCTGAAGCGCGCCATGCATCTGCCGACCACAATCACACCGTTTCGAGGCGAAGGTGTCCCCCGTCAGGCATTGAGAGTGCACCCGAACAAGGGTTGGTTTGTCGGAAGAAATCTCCCCCATGACCAAGGCGACATGCGTCAAGTCATCCACCTCATTTTCAAAAGCGATCATGCGGAAATGTCCGTATTCTGTTGGAAGATCGGCCTCCTCGACCTGCCGGATCAGGGTCTCATGCTGCATCCGGTAACTGATAAGATCGGCGATCGTAACAATCAGCAGACCATGTTCCTTTGAAAATTTTTCCAGATCCGGCATTCGGGCCATCGAGCCATCCTCGTTCATAATCTCGCAAATCACACCTGCCGGTTGACAACCGGCGAGTCGGGCCAGATCGACCGACCCTTCCGTCTGACCACTCCTGACAAGCACGCCACCTTTTTTCGCGCGAAGGGGGAAGACATGGCCCGGGCGGGAAAAATCAGACGGTTTGGTCTCTTCTCGAATCGCCTTGAGGATCGTCTTGGCCCTGTCAGCGGCAGAGATCCCTGTCGTTACCCCCTCGCGTGCATCGATCGAAACGGTAAATCCAGTGCCAAAAGGGGAGGTGTTGTCCATCACCATTGGTGAGAGACTCAGTTGCTCACATTTTCCCGGCATCAGAGAGAGACAGATAAGACCACGCCCATGCCTGGCCATAAAATTGATCGCCTCAGGGGTCACCTTCTCCGCAGCCATCGCAAGATCCCCCTCATTCTCGCGATCTTCATCATCGACAAGGATCACCATCCGCCCCTGACGAATCGCCTCGAGGGCTACCTCAATCCTTCCCTTTACACCTTGAAGTGAAGAGACCTTTTTTTCTCTTTTTTCACTCATCTTTGTCCCACGAATTTCTCTATGTATTTCCCAACCATGTCAACTTCCAAGTTCACCCGATCCCCTCTCCTTCTCTCTCCCAACGTCGTCACTTTTAGCGTATGTGGAATAATAAAAAGACTGAAGCGATCTTTCTTCAGTCCATTGATCGTCATGCTCACACCATCGATAGCAATCGAACCTTTCGGAATCAGATAACGACAGAGACTCCGAGGAAGTCCAATCTCAAACGTTGCGCCTTTGCCATTTTTCTGGATCGATAAAACCGTTCCAACTCCATCGATATGCCCTTGAACCAGATGCCCTCCCAATCGATCGATCGGTCGGAGTGGGCGTTCGAGATTAACCGCATCCCCTTCCTTTAATGTTCCAAGGTTGGTAATACGTAACGTTTCTAAAGAAAGATCGGCCTCAATCTTTTTCCCTTTCTTATGAGCTACCGTGAGACAGCAGCCGTTTACGGCAACGCTATCCCCCCTCTTCAAAGAAGAAGAAAAAGGAGAGGAAATTTCCAATTTCCCCTTCCCTTTGGAGCCGCGAAGCTGATGGACTCTTCCCTTGCCTTCGACAATTCCTGAAAACATAGATGACTTCTAGGGTAGCGGGCTAGGAGGGTACCGTCAAGTTAGTAGGTAATCGCAATATTCCCCGGCTTACACCCCTCCGAACAATCGATCGTCTGTGGTTGGGCATAAGTTGGGAAACCGAGGCAGATTGAATCCTCAGAGGTGCAAATTTTCTTGTCGTTATTCCCATCAACACCGGCAACAATCTGGTATTTTCCAGCGGGAACCATCATGTAGAAGTTGTAATTGGCCTCAAAACTGGTCTTTACATAGAACCTCTGGTCCGTATCGACATTGACGGCGAAGATATAGACATCACCAAAGTTGGCTTTGTTTTGAAAACCGGAGTTGCCACTCAAAAGGTCAGAGGCCCTGCGAATCAGGTTGTCGACCTCCGTCGCACCGGCAAGACTGAACGATTCGACCTTCATCGCAATATCGACTTCCTGACGACCTCCGTTGGTCTTCACAACCACCTTCCCAAAGTATTCTCCCTGCCCTACCTTGGACCGATCGACATGAATCTGCAGGGCCCATGGGGCGGTGCCGGTCGGATCTATCAGCTTCTTCTTCTGGACTGTCAGCCACTCTCCTCCATCATCGGTTATCGTCGGATACTCCAAGAGTTCCAAGGCCCCACCACCGGAATTGTAAAGAATCACGGTTGCATTCTCACCATAGATCCCGAAATCAAGCTCCTTCACCGAGGTTGTCAACTTCGGGGCCCCCTGAGGAGTCAATCCCAGGGCGGAAAACAGGGCGCCACGCGGATTGATCAATCCATAACCTTGTTTATCATCCTGCCCCTCGGCGGCATCTCCCAAATAAACGGCGGTATCAGCAATAATATTAGCGGCATCCGCGTATGAAAGAGTCGGTTTGTAAGAAAAGAGCAGGCTGGCGAGTCCTGAGACATGGGCAGCAGATTGAGAGGTCCCCATCAGATCCCAATAACCATCTGCGGCGAGTGGATGCACGGCGCTCAAGACACCTTGAGAAGAAGATCCTCCAGGGGCAACAACCCACTGCCGCGGACCATAATTCGAATATGAGGCGGCGAAGGCACCGCTCCCCGCTACGGCACCAATGCTCAAAACCTTGTAATGGGCTGCAGGATAAAATTGACAGTTTGGATTCGGGACAAAACGTTGTGTGGCATCATCAAAACAATAACCCGGTCCCAAATGATCATTCCCGGCCGCAGCAACAAAGAGAGGCGGTTTTCTGTTAGGATCATTGTTCTGGAGACAATCATTGATCGCATCGAGCATCACCTCGGCATCATCCACCGACATCGCAAGCCCCAAGCTTAAATTAATTACATCCGCCACAGGTCGATCAGGACCGGTCGTCCCCCGCCTGTATTTGTAGATACAGGTCGTCTCATCGATATAGTTCCCATCGTCACCGGGGATAATTTGCTTCTTTCCGCTCGCATCAAGCTCGAAATTCCCTGAGGCGTCTCTTTTATAAGTAAAATCGCAATCTGCAATATTTGGCAGACGACAGGCGTAGAGAATCGCTTGGGCGATATCATAGGTCGTCCCGTTACCGTTTCGCCCGACAGCGCGGATCGGGAGGATGTCTACATTCTGATTCATCCCGGCGATCCCAACGCCATTATCTCGAGCGGCAGCAATAATCGCCGCCAGGTGGGTCCCATGCCAACTGCTGATCGTATCAGGGATCCTCGGGTCTTCCTTAAATCTTTCATCCCCCTCATCCGTCGGATCGGGATCGGGTCCGTCACCATCGAGTGAAAAATTATCATCGATCATCTCGCCGGTTTCGGTGTTCTCAATCTCTTGAGTGACAAAATCATACCCCCAGACTCGCCCTTCAGAACGCAGGATCTTTCTCTCGAATTCAGGGTGATTCGAGACAATTCCGGTATCAATAACCGCTACCGTTACTTTTTCGGAAGAAGGAGCCGGGAACTCATCGATCTGATCCTCGAAGACAGTTAACATATTAAGCATCTTCAGATTCCATTGATCAGCCCACTTCGGGTCATTCGGTGCCGCTGCCGGTTTGACAATCACATTGTAAGTACAGGTATTCCCTTCCTGACGGCATTTCGCCATCGCATCTCTTTCGACCTTCTGAACATCCTTCTCATGACCTCTAAAATGTTTTACCCTCTCGCCTAATTGATTAGATTGAACCGATAAGGCAGAAATTTTGGGGAGATCCAATTTGATCTTTTTCCATCCGGTCCCTTGATTGGAAGATCGCACCGAGAGCGCTTGTGTCGAGGAGCGACCGCTCTTCACAATAATCTCGCCGGGGATATGGGGAGGAACAATAGAAGAGACGGTGACAAATTCATCAGCAGAAAGTTGCGTTAATTGGATTTGACCCGAGAGCGTCGGCCCTTGGGTACCGACCTTGACATAAACCTCTTTCTCGATCGTGAGACGCTCCGGAGGGGTCATATTCAGGGCATATTGCAGTGAAAGCGGACCTAACTTGGCCAACCCAAAATCGAGCTTGTTTTCATTAATAGCAAAGGTACCGCTATCGACCGCTACCTTCTCACCGGTAGGACGAACCGCATCAATAGCAATATTATGAACCTCAGCGGTATTTTCGAAGCGAAGGACAATAATCTCCCCATCCGCATTGGGGGTCTCGGCAAACCACTGACCGGCAAGTTGGTCATAAACAGGATTTAAAGAGGTAGATCCCTCCGCCCCATTGCCCCCCCCTTTCCCACACCCAAAGATCGGGTGGAAAAGATAAAGCGCCAGAACGAATATAAGGAGTCTCTTCATCATCAGATCTAAGATATAGCAAACAGGGTGCCATAAACCGGTCGGGGAGTTTAAATGTAACTATATAATATTACTTGAGAATTAATGGGGCCCCTAAAAAAGGCCTGGATCAGTTGGGGGGTTTAAACCTCAGGTTGGGGGTTGATCTCGATCAAGAGATCGGACCCTATTTTTTGACTTTTGAATCCCTGAATTTTGGAAAAGAGCTGACCAAGAGGTGCCGAAATTCCATCCCTCAAGATTCTGGGTGAAAGAAGGAGGATGACCCTATCCACAAGTTTCTCCCTCAAAAAAGAACCCCAAATTTCAGCCCCTCCTTCAACAAGGAGTGAGACAATCCCTCTCTCCGCCAATTTTTTGAGAAGGTCCTTCAGATCGACGCGCCCCTTTTTGGCCGTCACCACAATCGTCTCCCCCGGCATCCGAAAAACACGAGCCTTCGGTGACAACTTAAGTTTCGAATCCAGAACAATCCGTATCGGATTTTTTCCCTTCTTCCCCTCAAGTCGTGTCGTCAGACGTGGGTTGTCATTGAGGACAGTCCCACGCCCGACCAGGATTGCATCCACTTCATTCCTCAACTGATGACCAAATTGGATCGCCTCTCTACCGCTGATCCTTACCTGCCGATCTCTCCTCCCCACCTTCCCATCCAGTGTCATCGCCATTTTCAGAATAACAAAGGGACGTCTTTGACTGCGATGCACAAGGTACGCCTCATTCAGTTCCTCGCACTCCTTTTGAAGAACACCGGTACGCACCTTGATGCCAGCCTTCCGAAGAATACGAAGCCCTCTTCCGGAAACCTTCGGATCCGGGTCTTTCATCCCGACAATCACCTCTCGAATTCCACTCCGGATGATCGCATCGGTACAGGGGGGTGTTCGACCCAGATGACAACAGGGTTCGAGATTGACGTAAAGTGTGGCGCCCTTCAGTTTTGCCCCGTGCAAACGAATCGCCTCGATCTCGGCATGAGGAAAACCAGCTTTTTTGTGAAAACCGGTCGCCAGAACTTTACTCTTTTTTACAATCACACACCCGACTGCGGGATTGGGTGAGGTTCGACCTAAACCTCGCCTTGCAAGAGCAAGGGCCATTGACATGAATTCTTTGTCGCGCTTTAACGACGTCATGACGGTACCGATCTGGACACCTTCTGTCGAACGAGTCAAGTCTTCGAACATGAGCCGTTACCAGAACTGGCTCAAAAAAGAAAAAGGTCTCTCTTTCTCTTCTTATGAGGAACTTCATCGCTGGTCCGTGAGCCAAATTCCCGACTTTTGGGAATCGATCTGGAAGTTTTCTGATGTCAAGTTTTCAAAACCTTACGACCGGGTGATGGGTGAGCCGAAGATGCCCGGGACTAGGTGGTTTGAGGGAACTCGGCTCAACTTCGCCGAAAATCTCTTGCGTTACCGCGATCAGAAGATCGCCCTCCTCTCCTATGGAGAGGGGAAAGCACCGAGGCAGATTACCTACGAACAGCTTTATCAAGAGGTCGCCAAGGTCTCTGCCTCTCTCAAAAAAATCGGGATCAAACCGGGTGATCGCATCGTCGGTTACCTTCCGAACATTCCCGAAACCGTTATCGCGATGCTGGCCACAACAAGCCTCGGTGCTGTCTGGTCCTCCTGCTCCCCTGATTTTGGTGTGCAAGGGGTCCTGGACCGATTCGGTCAGATCGAACCAAAGGCGCTCTTTACGGTGGATGGCTATTTTTACAATGGGAAACAGCATTCCATCCTCGATCGTCTTCAGGAAATCGTAAAAAATCTGCCGACACTTAAGAAGGTAGTGATCGTTCCATACGCTGATCCCAATACCGATTGTAGGGGCGTATCGCGATACGCCCCTACAGAGAAATGGACAGATTTTCTCACTACTGAACCTGTCTCAGAAATCCCTTTCGCCCAACTCCCCTTCGATCACCCGCTCTACATCATGTACTCGTCAGGAACAACCGGCGCACCGAAGTGCATTGTCCATGGCATCGGCGGGACACTCCTTCAGCATCTGAAAGAACTTGTCCTTCACTCCGACCTAAAACGTGAGGATCGGATCTTCTTCTTCACCACCTGCGGCTGGATGATGTGGAACTGGCTCGTGAGCTCACTCGCTGTTGGCGCCACTGTGGTCCTTTATGAGGGAAGCCCCTCATTCCCAAATCTGAACATCCTCTGGGAGATCGCCTCGAGGGAAAAGGTCACCCATTTCGGCACCAGCCCAAAATTTCTGGCCGCCTGTGAAAAGGGTGGTATATCACCTGGACAAAGTAGGGGCGGTGTCACCCCGCCCCTACAAAACCTGCGAACGATCCTCTCCACCGGCTCGCCACTTTCTGTCGAAAACTTCAAATGGGTTTATCGAAATATCAAATCGGATCTGCATCTCGCGTCGATCTCGGGAGGAACTGACATCATCGGCTGCTTCATGCTCGGCAATCCGAATCTGCCGGTTTATCCCGGTGAGATCCAATGCCGTGGCCTCGGGATGAGGGTCGAATGTTGGGATGAAAGCGGAAAACCGGTCGTCGGTCAGCAGGGAGAACTCGTCTGCACAGCACCGTTCCCTTCAATGCCAATTTATTTCTGGAAGGATCCCGAGGGGAAAAAATATCACGACGCCTACTTCGACGTTTATCCGAACGTCTGGCGCCATGGGGATTTTATTGAAATCACATCACACGGTGGGATCATTATCTATGGTCGGTCGGATGCAACGCTCAACCCGGGCGGTGTCCGAATCGGAACGGCCGAGATCTACCGTCAGGTGGAATCGATCCCTGAGGTGGTCGATAGCCTTGTCGTTGGTCAACGATGGGAGAATGATGTCCGCGTGATTCTCTTTGTCGTCTTAAAAAAAGAACTCACGCTCAATGAGCCACTGATTAGAAAAATCAGAGAAACGATCCGAGCCGGCACGACACCACGCCATGTCCCGTCCAAAATTATTCAGGTGAATGAAATCCCTTATACCGTGAGCGGCAAGAAGGTGGAACTCGCGGTCACACGTCTGATCCACAACGAACCAGTAAAGAACCAAAACGCCCTCGCGAATCCGGATTCACTCCGTCAATTTGAAAATCTCCGAGAGCTCCAGAAGGGATAAGTATCGTGAATAAAAACATGTTACTGATCGGTGGCCCTCTTCTTGTGATTCTTGAATAGGCCGAAACTCCTTTTTGAATCAAATGCTGTCTAATTCTTCTTCTTCAACAATCCCTGCAACTCATCCATAAACTCATTCAGGTCCTTGAATTGTCGGTAGACCGAGGCGAAGCGGACATAGGCGACCTGATCAAGTTTATGGAGTTCCCGCATCACACGCTCACCGATCTCCGAGGAAGAAATCTCTTTTTCACCCAACTCCTGAATCTCACGCTCAATCTGATCGACGATTTTTTCGATCGTCTCCGTCGCCACCGGTCTCTTCTCGCACGCCTTATGGATCCCGGAGAGGACCTTGTTCCGATCGTACGGGGCCCTTCGCCCATCCTTCTTCACGATCACCGGCATCAGCTCTTCGACCCGCTCATAGGTGGTAAATCGCTTCTGACACGATTCGCACTCCCGCCGACGGCGGATCATCTCCCCCTCCTTCGCAAGCCGGGAGTCGATGACGCTGGTTTCGGAATGGTTACAGAAGGGGCATTTCATTAAAGGTAGAAGGGGAAACTTTTACACAACCCTCGCACACTCTCCAGGACCTCTTTCTTTTTTCTCTCGTTCTGCACATCCGACAGGACCGTATGGATCCAATCGCCGATCAATTCCATCTCTTTCTCTTTCATTCCACGCGTTGTGATTGCGGGTGTCCCCAAACGAATCCCCCCGGCAACGAGTGGTGGTTGGTCATCGAAGGGGACGGCATTTTTATTGAGCGTAATTCCTGACTCATCCAGCGCCTCCTGACAAACCTTCCCTGTCAATCCCCTCTCCCGAACATCGACCAACATGAGGTGATTATCGGTCCCCCCCGAAATGATCTTGTAGCCATACTTCACGAGTCGTGCCGCCAAGACCTGGGCATTTCGGATCACCTGTCGGGCATAGTCTTCAAAAGAGGGTTGCAAATTCTCCAGGAAACCGACCGCCTTCGCCGCAATGATATGCATAAGCGGCCCACCCTGGATCCCCGGGATCACCATCGTATCGATCAATTCGCTCATCATCTTCTTGCGTCCGGACTTTGGGGCGACCTGACCAAACGGGTTCTCATAATCCTTCCCGATCAAAATGAGCCCCCCTCGAATCCCCCTGAGCGTCTTATGGGTTGTCGAGGTCACCACATGACAATAGGGGATCGGGTCGTTCAGGAGTCCCTTCGCGATCAGGCCAGCCGGATGAGCAATATCAGCGAAGAGAAAGGCACCAATGGAATCGGCAATTTCACGAAATTTTTTGTAATCGATATTTCTGGAATAGGCCGAGGCCCCCACCGTAATCATCTTCGGTCGTTCCTTTTTTACCATCTCGGCACACTGATCGTAGTCAATAAAACCGGTCTGCGGATCAACCCCGTACGAAACAAAATTGTAAAGCTGGCCGGAGAAATTAACCGATGACCCGTGAGTTAGATGTCCCCCATGCTGAAGGTTCATCCCCATCACCTTATCTCCCGGTTTCAGGAAGGAGAAGTAGACCGCCATGTTCGCCTGAGAACCGGAGTGGGGCTGGACATTCGCATAGTCGGCACGAAAGAGTTTCTTCACACGGTCGCGGGCGAGGTTCTCTACCTCATCGACCACCTGACAGCCACCGTAGTATCGTTTCCCCGGATACCCTTCGGCATACTTTGTCGTCAGAACAGACCCCGCTGCCTCGAGGATCGGGCGAGAGACATAATTTTCGGAAGGAATCAGTTCCAGTTGGGACTCGAGACGCTCTGTTTCCCGCTCAATCAGACGGGCGATCTCAGGGTCGCTCTTTGAGAGGTTTGGCATGCGGCGGGGGTAACACAGCAACGTTCTCTGGACAATAAAAAATAAATTCTGGTAAAAAGCGGAAAATGCTTACGATTTTTACCTATTCAGAAACCGACGGCCTGGAACAGGTCCGCGATCCTTCCCAAATCCGTTCCCTGATCGCGGAGAAAAACCGGATCACCTGGATCGATTTTGAAAAACCGACTCCCCCTGAAACAGAACTGCTCGATATCGCCTTCAACTTTCACCCGCTCACCATCGATGACTGCCTCTCCCCTCGTCATGAACCAAAGCTTGATAATTATGGTGAGTATCTCTTTCTGATTGTCCATGAGGTGATGGCGGATAGTCCTAAAAAAGATTTCAAAACCGGGGAACTCGATATCTATCTTGGGAAAAACTACCTGATTACCTATCACCGTCCAAAAATGCAGAGCATCGAAACCGTGAAGGACCGGATACTGAAGAATGCGAAGGCACTTTTTCGTTCCGCCGACTTCCTCCTGGCAACCGTCCTCGATGAAGTCGTTGATCGCTACAGCCCTGTCCTCGATCAGTTTGATCGCACCATCGACGATCTGGAGGATCAGGTCCTCTCCGCTGCAGAGGAAAAAAATATCTTGAACGAGATCTTCGGGCTCAAACGGAACCTGGCGCGATTGAAGAGGGTATCGTCGCGTCAAATCGAACTCCTAACCCATATGATCAAGGACGGCTATGATGAAATCCTTCCGGTCTCACTCCCCTACCTGTCGAATGTCCGCGATCACCTGATTCGGGCATCTGATCTCTCAGACTCTTACAGAGATTCCGTGGCGAGCCTTGTCGACGCCCATCTCCTCTCTTCCTCAAACAAGGCGAACGAGGCGATGAAGGTCCTGACCGTCTTTGCCTCCATCATGCTCCCGTTGAGCGTTATCACCGGCATCTACGGAATGAATTTTGAGAAGATACCGGAGCTTCGATGGGCCTACGGCTATCCTTTTGTCCTTGGGATGATGGCGGTGGTGGCAGGGGGATTGTACTATTATTTCAAACGCAAGAAGTGGTTCTGATCACTTCATATTTCTCTTTTCAATTTCTTGAATCTTCTCTAACCGCCGGTCGTGTCGGCCACCGGCGTACGCCGTCTCAAGCCAGATGGAGACGATTTTTTTAACCTCTTCCACATTTCGGACCCGACCACCGAGACAAAGGACATTCGCATTGTTGTGCTCCTTCGCCATCTTCGCTGTATACTCATCGGCAACGACAGCGGCACGCACATTCTTGAACTTGTTCGCCACAATCGACATCCCGATCCCGGTCCCACAGGCCAAGATCCCGGCATCAACTTTTTTGAGAGAAACCTTTTCCCCGACGAGGATCGCAAAATCAGGGTAGTCGACCGACTCCGTCCCTTCGGTCCCGAGATCTTCAACCTCGATTTTTTTTGATTTTAGGAATTCGACAAGGCTCTTTTTGAGCTCATAGCCACCGTGATCTGATGCAATCGCGATTTTCATTGGGGAGTTATGAAGCTGCCTTTTCCGGCCTGATAACCTCTCGCCCCTTATAATATCCGCACTCGGGGCAGACACGGTGCGGAAGTCGGGCGCCTCCGCATTGGGGGCACTTCTGGCCCGCGACCGGATGAAGTTTATAGTGAGTCCGTCGTTTGTCCCGACGGGTCCGGCTCACTTTTCGCTTAGGTACTGGCATGGGGGGTTCTACTATTCATTAAGGCGGCGCTTGTCAAACTGGATCTCATCTGACAAGCCAGCCCCCCCTGCTGTTGCAACCCCTTTACACACCTTAGATACCCCGCGAACTCCCCAAAAATCAGGATCTGGCTGGTTGTTAAAAAATATTTGGATTTTAGAAGAGATCGGAATAGGAGTTTTCAATGGAACTCAAAACACTGCTTACCGAAGAACAGATTCAAAAAAGAATCCGGGAGCTCACGAAGGAGATCACGAAGGACTTTCAGGGGCATGAGATTGTTGTTGTTGGCGTCCTCAAAGGCTCCTTCCTCTTCATGGCTGATCTCGTGAGACATCTCACCGGTCCCTTGACCTGCGATTTTTTGAGGATGTCGAGTTATGACTCGGAAGGACGATCGACAGGAAGCGTCCGGCTCGAGTTTGATCTGACTCAACCTGTTGACGGCAGAAATGTCCTCCTGGTCGAGGATATCGTTGATACCGGATTGACCGCCTCTTATCTGCTAAAACATCTGAAGGAAAAAAATCCGCGATCCGTCAAACTCTGCACCCTGCTTCACAAGAGGGTTGAGAAGATTCAGGTCCCGATCGACTACCTCGGGTTTGAAATTCCAAACGACTATGTGGTCGGCTACGGAATGGATCTGGATGGTCAGTATCGCCATCTCCCCTACATTGCGCGAGTGATCAATGTGACAATTTAGCCCACAACAACTTTGGTATCTGGTCGATAAAATGCTGAAGAAAGTCAATCATGGCACAACCACCAATAGAGAATTTACCTAAGAACCATCCTATCGCTTACGTAGCCTCTTGGCGTTTGGGCGGTATAAATCTCAGGGATCTCATGGCAGAAGGACAAGGGGCCGGAGGGGGCCCTCCCCCAACACACATTGAAATTTCACGTGGCATCTTCATGCCCCTGGAAGCAAGACTTAAGGCGACCCTTCCACTCCTGCAATCAACCCCCCACAGGGATCAAGCGGTGCTGGAGTTTGGGCGGGCAACGGCTGATTTTGAGGAATTTCGACTACGGTTTGTCGTGCCAAGAGACCAACGGCCACAAGTCCAATGGGCCAGGGATCCTCGAACCCTTATCACAAATTGTTTCGATCATATCCGAAACAACAGCCGAAGGGCGATCGATGCCTTCGAGAGATCAGGGGTTTACGATGAGGCGGCCGGGACCTTTCGATTCGATGACGCCAGCCGACTGGAGCAGGCGATGAGGATCTATTTCGGCGCTGAGGCGGCAACAAACATCGGACACCCAACCTCAGGACCGAGCAAAGGAGGCCTTTTGCCAGTCATCCTGATATCTGCAGGACTTCTTGGTGTGGCGTGCGCTGGCATGTGGTGGTTGATGCGAGATTAGTAACCCCTCCCCTTGGCTTCCCGTGACTTCTGTCACCTCCCCTTAGTTTAAGGGGAGATGACATTCAACTTTTTTTAGTCGCAACAATCCCGTCCAAAATTCGATAACTTAATCAAGATGTTTCTAAGAACAGGAGCAATCCTTAAGAAAATGAATCCAGCAAGGGGGCAAGAGCAATGCCTCCTCTAGGTTTAATAAATCGTATCGGCTCAGCCCTCCTTCTAGGGTCACTCCCACTCATGACGGGTCTCTTATTCTGTAAAAAAAGAAGTTATGATGGATCGTTTGATGCCCAAAAAAAATTAAATGACTCAGCGATGTTTGGAGTGAGTGGATCCATTGGAGTCGGAATTTGTGGATTTGCATATTCTCGTTTAAGAAACACCTCTCAAGAACTCCTTCAGGATGCTTCTGCAATGGCCCCAGAGGTAGCCACAGAGATAAGAAGACTCGCCCGTGCCTACAAAGGAGTGTCTTATGTGGCCTTTTTGGGAGCTATAGAGTCAATGGGATTTTTTGTAGCTGGCTTCCTGCTTCTAACAAATTTCACCTCCCCTTAGTTTAAGGGGAGGTCTCAGTAACAAATGAAACCATGGGACAGAGGGGTTATCAGCTCTCCGGCTTGAAACAAGGATTGACGAAAGTAATGGAGTAATTTAATATTACTTCATGCTCGCCAAGAGGACCTACAAAAATCAGATTACAATCCCGAAGGAGGCGCTCAAGGGGTTCGAAGAAATCGAGTATTTCGACGTCTTTGCCCGCGGTGAAGAGATTGTATTAAGACCGGTCGTCATCCAGTCCCAAGGAGAGCGACTCAAACGTATTCGGGCGAAGATCCGATCCCTCGGCTTGACAGAAAAGGATATCGATGAGGCCGTCCGCTGGGCACGCCGCCCCTCCTCCTAAAGTTGTTCTCGATACCAACGTTATCGTCTCGGCCCTTCTCTTCGAGGGGATTAGCGCTCGATTGGTCACCTTATGGCAAGCGGACCGGATACGATTGGTCCTCTCTCGATCTATCCTGGAAGAGTATCTTCGAGTTCTCAGCTATCCGAAGTTCGGTCTTACAGACAGGGAGGTAAAGACTATTGTCGAGGAAGAAATCCTTCCTTTTGTCGAGACCATCCCGCGAGAGTCCTTCTCAAATATCCCTTTGCTCCAGGACCCTCACGATCGGAAATTTCTCGCCTGCCTCCGTGCTGGGAAGGCCGATTATCTGGTTACGGGGGATAAGGTGCTCCTGGCCCAAAAATCCTTCGCTGGAGGTGAGATTGTGACACCCGCTGAATTCCTTCGCAATTTTTCGCAATTTTTAGTCGCAACAATCCCCCCCGAAACTCGATAATAACTCTGAGTTATTTATCAAACCATAAGGAGGTAGTGATGAGAGCATTAGGAGGATTAGAGGTATTGGGGATTGCAACAATTGGATTATCGTTAGCCGTCCTCTCATTGACCAGAGACCATCCACCTGTCGACAGTGACAAGGACATGGACAGCAGTGGGTCACTGGGACCGGTAAACTATGGATCGGGTGCGGTCGATGCCTACAGTCGAGTTGCCACCCAGGTCCTTTCAAGTACCGAAAGGGCAAAAACTCTCCATCATCAACTCATCGCAATCAGCCAATTCTCTGCCGCAGACCGAGAGATTATTTTGGACTATATGGATGCGGCCCAGAAACAATCTCCGCAACAGACAGCCTTTAGGGATATCCTGAGAGCATGGACCGATATTGACACAGGGAAATTTGAATCGGCATATACCGGTCCTATCGAAGAAGGTACCGTTAGGACCTGGTCACAAGCTTATAGAACAATTATCGATGCTATCAAGGATTCGGGGGTTCAACTATGAGACCAGTAGCAACCTTGGCATTATCACTCGTAGTTGGCATCCCAGTGGTCGGTATTGCTGCGGGTGCCTTGGCAACGTTGTTCGGTCAATTACTCCCCGTTCCCCCTGCACCGGGTGAGCCAATGGCCTCAAATGACTCTTTCCTGGAACAGATCGGGACTTACACCACCAGCTACCGGATGATGATGGAGGGGACAAAAAGGATCCGAGAACAAGATTTCCGCTTCCAGACTGTCGGCGCCGACTACGAGCCGTAAAGGTATTATCTATGATTTCTGAGACTGATTTAGACCATGCCCTTGTTGCCTTGCTCAGCGAGTTTTCACCCTTACAGCCCAGCCGATTTACCGGCGGGACCCAATTTCAAGCGCAAGTGTTCGAAGAGGAGGGGAGGGTTAGCCTCATCGCTTCGGTTCGCTCTCCACTTCCAGGAGGGGACCAAGGGCACCTCAGGGGGGTCCACGCCTGGTTTAGGGAAGGAGATCGGGTTGTCCAATTTGAAAAATTTGAGTGCCGAGATCGTGGTAATTTCCCACGATGCCTATGGGCAAATCACGGTGCCACCGACCGGATCCGAAGCCTTGCGTTACCGTCAACTGGAACAACAGATGATCTCTTTGAAGTCGCAATCCGAGGGATCAAGGAGTGCGCTGATTTACAACCGGGGAGATCAGCTGCCGTTGGTCCCTCATGGGGCGCACGCTTCCTGCGAACCGGTATTTTAGCGATGGGGGCATTTGTCTGCTTCAAGATAGGTTCGATCGTTTCTGAACAAAAATCAGAAGCTCTCAGCTGACAAGATCCAATTATTTCCTTTGAATTCACCTCCCTTGAGGTCTAAAAATCAGGGGCGTGCGTCTCCTATTTTTCTTAGCCTTTTATCTCATTCAATGGGGTGGGTCCTGCCTCGGGTTCCGCCCACCTGTGCTCATACATTCCGCGCAGGCGGGCGCCCGACCCGAGTCACCCACCCCACAAGACAATGCAAACGAAAAACCTCTCACCCTCCACGACTGTTTCGAATCGGCCCTCGTCCATAATCAGGATTTCCAGATCCAGGAAGAGGAGCTGCGGGCGGCCGAGGGACGTTACTTTCGGGCGCTCAGCACCGTCCTCCCCCACCTTTCGGTGAAGGGTTCCGAGTTTATTCAAGACACATCGGGGACTGGCGCGACCGATGGGACGTTGGGATCGACATTCTTAAGAAAGAGTCGGCCCGAGGTCGCGATCAACCTCTCCCAACCGATTTTTCAGGGACTGCGGGAATACTCCGCGTTGACCGCCTCCTCTTCAGATAAGGAACGAAACCGGCTGCGGATCGAGAGGGCGCGTGAACTCCTCTTTCTGGAGGTGACTCAACTTTTCTTGACCGTAAAAGAGCTCGAGGCCGACCTCGAGATCCTGACCTCTCAGGGGAATGTTTTGGACAAAAGGATCAAGGATCTGCGGGAAAGGGTCCGTCTGGGTCGATCGAGATCAAGCGAGATTTTAACAACAGAATCTCAAAGAGCGCTTCTCGAGGCGGAGATCTCGAAAGCCCGTGGACAATTGGCGATCGCGCGCGAGATGCTCTCTTTTACGACAGGAATTCAACCGGAGAAAAAACTGGGTGATTCCGAAGAAGTCTTCCCGGAACTTTTGCCGCTTCCCAATTATCTCCCCTCTTCAAGTGAACGGGCCGATGTCCTCGCCAGCGACTTCGATCTGAAGCTTTCGAAGGCAAACCTCCTCTATGAGAGAGGGGGATACCTTCCTGAATTAAGACTGGAAGGAAACTATTACCCGTACCGTGTTGGATTTCAGAAGGAGATCGATTGGGATGTTCTCTTCACGCTGAATTTTCCGATCTTCTCAGGACTGGAAACGAAAGGGAAAACACGAGAGGCGAAGGCGAAATTGAAACAAGCCGAATATTCCCAGGAGGCCTCCCATCAAAAGGCAGAGCTCGAGATCAAAGAGGCGTATCATGAATTGACAGCATCTCGGGAATCCGTTCAGGCACTCGATCTCGCCGTAAAAAAGGCCGAGGAGAACTTCAAGATCCATCAGCGGGAATATAATTTGGGGCTGGTCAGCAACCTCGAACTCCTCCAATCACTGCGGGACCTGCAGGAGGTGAGACGAGAGGCGAATCGAACCCGACACCAGTCGACATTGAATTCACATCAGTTGAAGATCGCGCTTGGAGAGACGGTCGATTCGCTCGCCCTGGCAAAGCCAGAGGCTCGCTTTAATCGGGGGGAGATACCGCTCTCCACCCCGATCCCCCCCCATCTGAAAAGGCCCATTGATGACGACCGGGGAGAGCAGCAATGAACCTTTCAGAAATTTCGATTCGAAACCCGGTTTTTGCCTGGATGCTCATGGCGGCGCTGATTCTTTTCGGATGGATCGGTTTTTCCCGCATGGGGGTTTCCGAACTTCCGGACGTCGATTTCCCGGTCATCACGGTCCACCTCTCCCTCGAGGGGGCCGCACCCGAGGTCATGGAGGCGGATGTCGTCGATATCATCGAGGATGCGGTGACGTCGGTCCAGGGGATCCGCGAGATTACCTCTTCGTGTCGTCATGGAGAGGCGTATGTCACGATCGAGTTTGAACTCTCGCGCGATATCGACGTCGCCCTGCAGGAGGTCCAGACCAAGATTGCTCAGGAACAGAGACGCCTCCCTCATGACATCGACCCACCGATGGTGACCAAGACGAACCCGGAGGACCGGCCGATCATGTGGGTCTCTCTTTCCGGAGACAAACCGGTGCGTGAACTGATGACCTATGCGCGCGATCGCCTCAAGGATCAGTTTCAAATCTTGCCGGGTGTCGGTCAGATCTTCCTCGGGGGGTTTCTGGAACCAAACCTGCGCATCTGGGTCGATCAGGACAAACTCGAGGCGTACCAATTGACACTCGATGACGTCGTCAATGCCATCGAACGCGAGCATCGGGAGCTTCCTGCCGGACGGATCGAAACCGCTGAAAAAGAATTTAACATCCGCACGATGGGAGAGGCGCCCAACCTCGAGGATTTCGGAAATATCCGAATCCTCTCTCGAGGTGGAACTCCCGTCTATCAACCGATCACTCTGAAAGAGGTGGCGACGATCGAAAAGGGCTTGGGGGATTCACGCCGGATCTCGCGTGTCCTTGGGAAACCGGCCGTCGGTCTCGGAATCCTCAAACAACGAGGGGCGAACGCGGTAGAGGTCGCAGGCCATATCCGAAAAAAGGTCGAGGCGCTGCAAAAAGATATCCCGGAGGGGATGGCACTCGGTGTGAATTTCGATGGAACACGCTTCATCGAGGAATCGGTCAGGGAACTGAACTTCACGCTCCTCCTTTCAGCGATCCTCACAGGGATTGTCTGCTGGCTCTTCCTCGGCTCCTGGAGTTCGACCCTGAATATCCTTCTCGCGATCCCGACATCAATCATCGGAACCTTCCTGGCCCTTTATTTCGCCGGTTTTACACTGAACAATTTTACCCTGCTGGGCCTGATCCTGGCTGTCGGGATTGTTGTCGATGACGCGATCATGGTCCTCGAAAATATTGTGCGTCATCAGGAGGGGGGCGAGGAACGCGTCCAGGCGGCACTGAAGGGATCTCGTCAGATCACTTTCGCGGCCATCAGCGCCACGCTTTCTATTATTGCGATCTTTCTCCCTGTCGCCTTCATGAAGGGGGTGATCGGAAGATTCTTTTTTCAATTCGGTGTCACGATGTCTGTCGCTGTCAGTCTTTCACTGCTCGAGGCGCTAACCCTCACACCGATGCGGTGTT
Source organism: Deltaproteobacteria bacterium (assembly GCA_016180845.1). NCBI lineage: Bacteria > Pseudomonadati > Myxococcota > Myxococcia > Deltaproteobacteria bacterium. The sequence goes on along the minus strand of JACPAK010000001.1, from coordinate 611,839 downwards.
CACAGTTTGTCTCGACCCGAAATCATTCCTCCTGGCTCATCCGAAAAACAAATGAGTGGTTCCAAAAATTGGCTGACTTTTACCGTCGCACCCTCCCCTGGTGCCTCCAAAATCGTAAAAAAGTCATCCTGGGCTCGCTCCTTTTCTTCCTCGTCTCTATTCTTTTAGTTCGCTTCCTGCCGAAGGAATTCGTCCCGGCCCAGGATCAATCGATGATGCTGGTCCGACTCCAAACACCCGTCGGATCCTCTCTGGAATTTACCAATGCCCGGATGAAACAGGCGGAAGAATTCCTGATGAACCGACCGGAATTTAAACGTTACTACGCTGCCGTCGGCGGATTTGGAGGAGGAGATGTCAACACCGGAATGCTCTTCGTCACGATGAAACCAAAAAATGAAAGGGAACTTTCTCAAGCTGATTTCATGGACCTCTTAAGGCTGGAACTCAACAAGATCCCGGATACGAAGGTCTTTATTCAAGACCTCTCCATGCGCGGATTCACGGCGCATCGAGGGTATCCGATCGAATTTACGATTCGTGGATCTGACTGGAGCCAGCTTGTGGAACTTTCAGAAAAGGTCCGAAAGAAAATGACAGAAAACCCGATCTTCGTGGATGTCGACACCGACTATCAAACCGACATGCCGGAGATTCAGATCGTACCTGATCGGCAAAAGGCGGCGGAGAGAGGGGTCAGCATAGAGACAATTGCCAGGACAATCAACGCCGCCATGGCGGGGGTTCGGGCAGGCCGTTTCCTGGAAGGGGGAAGGAGAAATGACATCCGTGTCCGGCTGGAAGACCAGGACCGGATGAAGTCGGAAGACATCCTGCGGCTCATGGTTCGAAACAACCGCGGCGAGCTGATCTCTCTCACAGATGTGGTCGCCACGGAATCAAAACCATCGCTTTTAAAAATCTCCAGAATCAATCGGGAAAGGGCCGTAGAGCTCTACGCAAACCTCGCGCGAGGCGCCTCTCAATCCGAGGCGCTTGAAATCATCGAGAAGCTCTCGAGTGACACACTTCCGGAAGGTTATCGGATGGTCTTCAGCGGATCGACTCAAACCTTTCAGGAATCATTTCAAGGTCTCTTGTTCGCGCTCGTGCTCGGAATCATCGTCGCCTACATGATCCTCGCCTCTCAATTTAACAGCTTTCTCCACCCGATCTCCGTCCTGGTCGCACTCCCCTTCAGTCTCTCAGGGGCCTTTCTCTCACTCCTGATCGGCGGGCAATCGCTCAATATCTACAGCATGATCGGATTGATCCTGCTCATGGGAATCGTGAAGAAGAATTCGATCTTGCTCGTTGATTTCACAAACCAGATGCGCCGCGAAGGAGGGGCGCACCAAGGGGCGCCCCTACAGTCGGTACATGACGCCATGCTTAAGGCCTGCCCGATCCGACTCCGACCAATCCTAATGACCTCGGTCTCTACGATTGCCGCAGCGATCCCTCCGGCCCTCTCACTCGGCCCCGGCGCCGAAACCAGAATTCCGATGGCTACTGCCGTTATCGGAGGTGTTTTGATTTCAACCCTCTTGAGTCTTTTTGTGGTGCCATCTGTTTATAGTTTGTTGACGAAATTTGAGAGAGGTCATTTGAAGGAGGGTGAGGGATGAAAAAAATGCCAAAAAATTACCGATCGCCCGACAAGTTTGGGAGCTTGTTAGGTTATCGACTCCTGAAATTCGACCGAAAACGAATGTTGGCAAGGGCGGTCTTGACCCTGCGGGAAGACCACCTCTCACCCGCCGGCCGGATCCATGGAGGGGTCATCTCTTCCTTCTTTGATTACACCTGTGGCGCTGCCGTTTTTTCGACCATGCAACATAATGACTTCTGCTCTACCGTAGAGCTGAAGGTGAATTATTTCCGCCCCCTCTTCGTCGGCGATTACCTCAACTGTACCTCTCAGGTCATCTTCCGCGGGAACCGACTTGCCGTCGTCCATGCCACCTTGGAGAGGAAAAAAGAAAAGGTCGCAATGGCGACAGCCACGTTTTACGTCGTCTCGAACAAAAAATAATGACCCGAGATTGGCCCCCTGCGTCACGTCCAAAACTTGACACCCTTAGCAAGCGATGCAAAAGAGATTAAGAAAAGAGGCTTTTGCATGATTATTGTAACCGCCCTCTGGAAATCAAAACTTGGAAAAGAAGCCGATCTCGAGAAATACCTAAAACAAACCGTCACCGAAGTCACCAAGCACGAACCAAAATGTCTCCAGTATACACTGCACGGATCACTGGAGGACCCAACACGTTTTTTCTTTTACGAACAGTATGTCGACAAGACCTCTTTCGAGGCCCACAAAAGAACGGGTCATTTCAAACAGCTTCTCGCCGCCACAGAAAAATTGGTCGCTGAACCGGTACAGATCGGTTTCTATGAAATAATTGAGTAAGCTGGAAGAAATTTTTAAAACTTATCTAAAACCTGTAATTCAAGACACCAGAGATCACCGTCTGCAAATAATCCCCCCCCGAGATCTTGCGATACACCCCTTCGGCCTCAACATTAATAGAAAATTGCTGATGGCGAAAAACCTCGTACCCGATCCCTCCGCCACCCCCAAAGGCATGGCGAGTGACCCCTCTCTGAACCGAAAACCCGTCGGCGGTTGTTCCGGTGCTCGTTTTTGCGATCGTGTAACCTCCCCCTGCCATGAGATAGAGCTCCTTCCAGACAAACCAGGCGACGTGAGGATAAAAATCCAGGAAATGAAAAAAAACGTCGAACTGTGCCGAAAGTGTCCAGTCATTTTGAAGATAGATAAGAAGATCAGGGGTGATCCCATAACCAACTCTCACCCCAATCCCTCCCACCGGCCGCGTCAGTCCGATAACCTCGGCTCCCGCATGCGGAGAGAGAGAAAGGTAAAAACCTTTGCGACTCATCAACGGATCTTCGAGGACTGTTCCTGATTGGGCCCACTGGTCTGACTCTTCTTGGGCGATCAGGGGAACCGACGCAAAGAGAAGAACGAGGGAAAAAGCGAAGAATTGGGAAAGAGATTTCCGATTCACAGGGGAAAAGAGGTAACGAAGAAAAAACGAAGAGGCAAGGGATTACTTTTTTCTAAAATTGAATTTCTTGAGCACCGCAAATTGGGAATGACCCGTCTGATCATGACAATTACAGGCGTTATGATTGAGATTGATGCCACACTGGGGACAGATCCCCTTGCAAGATTCCTGACACAAATAACGAATCGGAAGCGCCAAAACCAATGTCTCCCGAATGATCTCAGAAAGATTGATCTCTTCTCCTTTATAAAAGGAAAAATTCTCGTCTTCTGTCGTTAATTCTTCCGTCTTTTCTCCTCCCTGAACATTTTGGAGAGGAGCCAAGGTCATCTCAATCGGGACAGACAAATGATAAGGGAAAAAGTCCAGACAGCGATCGCACTCCTGTTTAAGATCCAGAGAGGCAACCCCTCTCAGACTGATATTGTCACAGGTTTTCTCAAGAAAAAGGCTGGCGGAGGCCTTATTCTGACCGTCGGAATCCTTCCGAAAGGTCTCTCGGACCACCTCACCAAACCAGGGATCAGAGGCCAATTCCGCTGTCAAATGAACACCTTCTACAGGGATCTCAGAGATCTTGATCTTCATGCCTTATGATTAAAGATACCAAAGAGGCTTGCCAAAGACAATATCTCTGAATTAACTTCGCTTCCCATGCTACGAACCCTCCTCAAGTCCAAGATTCATCGTGCGACCGTGACTCGGGCCGATCTCCACTATGAAGGGAGTCTGACGATCGATCAAGATCTGATGAAGGCTGCTGATCTTGTCACTCATGAACAGATCCATGTCTGGAATGTGACAACGGGGAGTCGATTCGAAACCTACGTCATCCCCGGCAAAAAGAAGAGCGGATTTTTACAGATCAACGGGGCTGCGGCCCACCATGCCAAAGAGGGGGATATCGTCATTATCTCAAGTTTTGTCCAAATCCCGACATCAAAACTAAAGAGACACAAACCAAAAATTGTTTTTGTCGATGAAAAAAACAGAATGGTACGAATCACACGCGCCAGCGGCCACAAGGAGGAATAATGGCAACTATCTACTATGATCGAGATTCAAGCCTTGAACCCCTGAAAGGGAAAAAAATTGTGATCTTCGGTTATGGGTCCCAAGGACATGCCCATGCCCTGAATCTCAAGGACAGTGGTTTGGACGTTACCGTCGCCTTGCGAGAGGGGAGTGGCAGCATTGAAAAGGCGAAGAAACATGGGTTGAGAGTCATCACTGATTCTAAAGAAGCAGCGAAGACCGCCGATGTCACAATGATTGTGATTCCTGATCAGGATCAAAAGAAGTTGTGGGATGATCACTTAAAAGAAAATCTCAAAAAAGGGTCGGCGCTTTTCTTCGCCCATGGGTTTAACATCCATTTTAAGAGAATTATCCCACGCCCGGATCAGGACTGTATCCTGATCGCCCCGAAGGGACCCGGGCATCTTGTCCGATCTCAATTTCAGGCAGGCATCGGTGTCCCCTGTTTGATCGCCGTTGGACAGGATACCAGCGGCAAGGCAAGGTCAATCGGTCTCGCCTATGCGAAGGGGATTGGGGGCACGCGCGCCGGTGTGATTGAAACAAGTTTCAAGGAAGAAACCGAAACCGATCTGTTTGGTGAGCAAGTGGTCCTCTGTGGCGGCACGATGAGTCTGGTCCAGGCGGGATTCGAAACGTTGGTCAAGGCAGGGTACCAGCCGGAGATCGCCTATTTCGAATGTCTGCATGAATTAAAATTGATTGTCGATCTCCTCTACAACGGTGGGGCGGCCAATATGCGTTATTCGATCTCGAACACCGCCGAATATGGCGACTACACACGTGGTCCGCGAATCATCGGCGAATCGGCACGAAAAGAGATGCAAAAGATCCTGAAGGAGATCCAGAACGGCGATTTTGCGAAGGAGTTTATCGCCGAGTGTGAAAAGGGAAACCCGACGCTCAAGAAGATGCGGGAAGAGACGGCCAAGAGTCTTGTCGAGAAGGTCGGTGTTGAATTGCGAAAAATGATGCCGTGGCTTGAGGGGTCCGTGAAGGGGAGGGAATAGGCCACACAGGCATTGCAGTAGTGGCGACCGGCCGGTCGCCACTACGACATCAATTGATTTTAATATGCCCCCACTTCGCCAACCAGCCGTTGCCGGTTCGTTTTATCCGTCCGATCCCAAAAAACTGAGCGAAGAGCTGAAACGTTGTCTGGATTTTCCACCAAGGCCTAAGAAGACGTCGATCGGGGTCGTCGTGCCGCATGCCGGATACATCTATAGTGGCCGTGTCGCCGGAGAACTCTACAGTCAGATCAATATCCCGGATCGGCTTATTATCATGTCGCCGAACCACACCGGATATGGTGTCCCATTTTCCATCTGGCCAAGGGGAGAATGGGAAACACCATTAGGGAAGGCTAAAGTCGACGAAGAACTTGCCGCCTCTTTCATGAACCAATGCCCGCTCCTCAAAGAAGACGAAGAGGCGCATCAATTTGAACATTCGCTCGAGGTTCAGATCCCTTTTGTCCAATATTTAAAAAAAGATTTCGCTTTTGTCCCGATCACATTCAGTCATCTCCGTTTCGAACAATGTGTCGAAGTCGGCCAGGCGATTGCTGAGATCATCCAAAAATCAAAACAACCGATTCTGATCATCGCAAGTTCTGACATGAACCACTACGAGAGCCAGAAAATTGCTGAAACAAAAGACCAACTCGCAATCGGCCAGATCTTAAAATTAGACCCCAAGGGTCTCTACGAAACCGTCCATCAAACCCAAGTCTCCATGTGTGGGATTATTCCGACGACGGTGATGCTCGTCGCCGCCAGAGAACTGGGGGCGACAAAAGTCGAACTTGTGCACCATGCCACAAGCGGGGATGTCACAAAGGATTATGGGTCGGTGGTCGGGTATGCGAGTCTAATTGTTGAATAAAAGGAAGTTGCCAAAAAAGAACGACTCCCTTAGATTCTCGCGCAATGACGGAAGAGGTAAGAGTTCGTTTTGCACCATCCCCGACCGGGCACCTCCATATCGGAGGGGCACGGACCGCTATTTTTAACTGGCTCTATGCCCGCAATCAAAAGGGGGTCTTCATCCTGCGTGTCGAGGATACCGATCGGGAACGATCGACGGAGGAATATGTCCGGTCGATTATAGAAGGAATGGAATGGTTGGGACTCGATTGGGATGAGGGGCCTTATCATCAGCTCGCCCGGATGGATATCTACAAGTCTCATGTTGAAAAACTTTTGACGGAGGGAAAAGCATACAAATGCTACTGTACCACCGAAGAGCTTGATGAGAGGAAAAAGGCGGCACTCACCCGCGGAGAAAAACCGAAGTACGATGGACGCTGCCGGACGGTGAGCCAGAATCAAAACAAACCGTTTTGTATACGATTCAAGACCAATGAAACCGGCGAGACGAAGGTCCATGATCTGATCAAGGGGGACGTCATCTTCCAAAATGCCGAGCTGGATGACCTCGTGATCCAACGATCGGACGGAATCCCGACCTACAATCTCTGCGTTGTGATCGATGATGCCCTCATGCGTATCACACACATCATCCGTGGCGACGACCATCTGAATAACACGCCGAGACAAATCCAGCTTTATGAAACGTTCGGTTATCCGATTCCTCACTTCGCACACCTTCCGATGATCTTGGGATCAGACAAGGCTCGCCTCTCAAAAAGGCATGGGGCGACCTCGGTCCTCGCCTACCGCGAGATGGGATACTTGCCGGATGCGATGATCAACTTCCTCGCGAGGATCGGTTGGTCGCATGGAGATCAGGAGATTTTTACTCGGGATGAATTGGTCGAAAAATTTTCGTTCGACCATGTCGGCAAGTCGGGCGGTGTCTTTAATGCAGAAAAACTGCTCTGGTTAAACAGCCATTATATCAAAACAACTGATAATAAAACGCTTGCGGTCCCGTTGGTCCCTCACCTTGAGAGTGCGGGAATCCGGATCGTACTCGATGAGTATCTCTACAAAACCATCGGCTTGACAAAAGAACGAGCGAGAACATTGATTGAATTAGCTCAAATGATAAAACCGTTTGTTGTCGAAGATATTACCCTTGAGGAAGGGGCCAAAAAAAATATCAATCCGGAGCTTCTGAGGGAGATACTCCCCCTTCTGCAGCAACAAAACCCTTTTGATGAGATGTCTCTGAAGGCTGCCTTCGAGAGATACATTGCTGACAAAAAACTAAAACTCGGGATCATCGCCCAACCGCTCCGTGCCGCACTTACCGGTTCCACAGTCTCTCCCGGAATCTACGAGGTCATGACGCTCCTCGGAAAAGAGCGGGTCATCAAAAGAATTCAAAAAGTTCTTTCATGAAGCGCTTCTTTTGCTTCCTCCTTATTTTCTTCTTTTGTTTCTCCCACTCGTGGGCCACATCTTATGAAGAACGATCGCTGTTTGCGGAAAAATGGTTTTTCGAAACCCTGCCTCATCATCTGGGAAACGACCTCAAGGAAACCTTCTGGAATCGATGGCACCTTTTGGGTCTTGCGGCTGGTGTTGGAGCGACTGTTGGAGTCCATGAAGCGGATCCTGACATCCAGAAAAAATTTCATCCTGCAGACCCACTGGGTGGGGCAAAAGATGTCTTTAACATCATGGGGAACAGTCTTGTTCTCGGAGGTGGAACCCTCATCGCAACGATCGCCTCAAAGCTGGCCGATGCCCCGAAGGCAACACTCGCGGCAGGGACAATGCTGGAGTCTCTCTTTTTGACCTACGCCATAACCTATCCACTCAAGTTTTCGACCCAAAGGAGCCGGCCAGACGGTTCGAACAATCATTCGTTCCCCTCTGCCCATGCCTCAGGGTCATTCGCCCTCGCGACCGTAACCGAGGTTTTTTATGGCCCCCTCTTTGGTGTCCCTGCCTATGCCCTGGCAGGGATGGTCGCGATTTCACGTCTCGACGCCAACAAGCATTTCGCCTCGGACACAATGGCGGGGGCGGTTCTGGGAACGCTGGTTGGGTTAGGGACAGCCAAATTCCACAAGGCAGAAAAAAGTGATCTTTTTGTCATCCCAACTATGCTAGAATCAGGGGCTGGAATTAGTTTGGTAAAAGTGTTCTAAGAAATCTTATGCAACTTACCGAAGAGATGAGAAAAGAAATCTGGCGGAAGATCCTCCATATGGGGGTCATCCTCGTCCTGCCGATTGCCGCTATCTCAAAAGGGGTCTTGATCCTCGGTATCGTCGGACTCGCTGTACTTTACCTCGTTCATGAATCCCACGTTCAGGATGGTGGAAGCATCCCGCTCATCACACCGGCGATCCAAAAGGCAAAACGCCTCAGTGAGAAAAAAATTGCTCAAGCCCCGTTTATGATGGGGATCGGCGTCCTGATTACCGTGCTGATCTTTCCCTTAAAACCGGCTGCCGCAGGACTGATCCAGCTCGCCTTTGCCGATATGGCAGCGGCACTGGTCGGCCTTCTCTGGGGTCGACACCATCTTCCCCACTCACCCAAGAAGAGTTGGGAAGGAAGCGGGGCCTTTTTTGTCCTCTCCTTCTTTCTGATGCCGCTCCTGAGTTATTCGATTCCAGCGAGCTTCCTGCTGGCGCTTGTCGGAGCAACGATCGAATCACTCCCCTACAAAGACTGGGACAATCTCTTCATCCCCGTCGGCGTCGCCGCCATTGCGTCGTTTTTTTAATTTTACCAGCAACCTAATTGAGGTGGGTACGATGATCTCTTCGATTATGCCATCTGTAGCACCTATCGCGATTGGTAGGCTCGGACTCCTGACAAGCTTGGGACATCTAGGGTCATCCCTATACCTGAGACATACCCGACCGGTTGATCAGTAGTCATCGACTGCTGCCAAAGACGCCGATAGTGCTCGTAAATGGGGAATTTTCACGGGAGCGGTCTCGACAGTCTCGTTTATCGCGCTTTTTCGAGGCTCCTACCGAACTGCCTCGATTGCTTCTGCAGTTGCTGGCTTCTTCACCATCGGGCAATTAATCCCTGGCATCCCCTCCTTTCTCTTTGACCCGTCCGAAAAGGGAAAAATCACCGGCGAAGAGATGGCGCTGGCTTCCTTGCAGCTTGGGATGCTCATTGTTTGCTTTCATCATGCTACCCTTTCAGTGCCAGCCCTTCTTCAGATGTCGCGGAAGGGGAGCGCCCTCGCCCTCTCGCAACTCGCTGTCAATATGACGAAGGGGGGCTTGCAGAGTCGTCGAGCCGCCGGGAGGGCTTTAGAACAGATTGCCCTCGATAATCCGGTCCTCTTTACCAAAATCGCTCAGAGTCCTCAATATACATCCTTTATTGCCGCTCCTCATCAGGTCAGGACTTATCTCGATAAAATCCTGGCGCTTCCTGATCATCAGACAGCGGCGCGTGCCACGTTGGTTGGTGATGCGATAGTGGTTGGCCCCTCCAACTTCCTACCCTCCGACATGGAAGCAGTTTTAAGGGCTCTAAGAACCTCCAAGGATGGACCAGACAGACTGGAGAGTTTGATATTCAGGGCGCCTCACCTCGCCCCTTCCCTGATCGCCGCGGTACCAAAGGCATTGAAGAGTGAAGAGATCATGACAGTGAAATGGGGGACCCAATTTCGTGCCATTTGGGGTGAAAGGTTGTCTGAGGCAGACAGGGGTCGTTTCCTTTTGGACTGGGAAAGGAAACTTTTGGATGGGAGCCGAAATACGGGGCTGCGCCCCACGCGAGATTTTCACCGTCTTCTTTGCCCAGAGAGATATAAAGCCCTTGTTGAGGACTTAGCAGAAAGGGAACATGATTGGGATCTCGCGGCCACACCCCTTCTCGAGGACCTGATGGTCTGTTTCGGTCGATTTCATGCAACCCACATCAAAATGGAAAATGCGGGTCGAATCGTCTCTTTCAGACGCGATGTCGACATCAGCGCGTTTGATTTCCTCTGGGATGAAAGTTTTGTCGCTGAATCTCCACTGAGACTCAGGACACTGCATCTACTCGAGGAAGTGGCGGGTGCATCTCAGCTTTCTCCAGATGGTTCCCTTTGGGTTAAGATCGATGGGGTGCAACGAAAATTCGGCTCCGAGGGACTCTTCAAGGGGTGGTTTAACGATCCTGAGCTCCTGGTTTCCAGGAATCTCCCTTGTCTCATGACAGCCCTGAGGTCTCGACATCACAGTAATAAGGAGATCCTCAAGGCGATCGCCCGCCTGCATCGGATCGATCCGGATCGTGTGATGCCCTCCTAGAAAAATCCCCCTTCCAATAGGACCGATATCACTTTTATCCCCCTTTTACAAAGTGGGATATCTTGTATGTCTATTTATGGCTGCCCCACTTTAGCAAAGGGGGGCAGTGGATGACTCTGTAAATATTGGAGGGGGGATTTGAAAGCTGCTACATCTCCCGTATAATCGTCTCGGTCATCTGAGAGGTCGTGGCGGTCCCACCAAGGTCCGGCGTGAGAAAGCGCCCCTTTTTCAGAATTTTACCGACCGATTTTCTAATTTTTTGAGCGGCGCTCGATTCACCCAGATAATCTAGCATCAACGCCCCACTCAGGGTGAGAGCAATCGGGTTCGCCTTGTTCTTCCCGGCGATATCCGGCGCCGTCCCGTGCACCGCCTCGAAGATCGCCCCCTTTTCGCCGATATTCGCGGCGGGAACAACCCCTAATCCCCCTACTAAACCGGCGGCGAGATCGGAGACGATATCTCCATAGAGATTTTCCAAAAGCAGGATATCAAACTGATGCGGCTTCAGGACCAGTTGCATACAGGCATTGTCGACGATCATCTCGTTGTATTCAATCTTGGGAAATTTCCTTGCAACCTTTCGGGCACAATCCAGAAAAAGACCGTCGGAGAGCTTCATGATATTCGCCTTATGGATCGCTGTAATCTTCTTTCGCTTGTTTTTCCTGGCGTAGTCGAACGCAAACTCCGCAATCCTAAGCGAGGCCTTGCGGGTAATCACCTTGATCGATTCGACCACTCCGGGCGCCACAAAATGCTCGATCCCTGAGTAAAGATCCTCGGTATTTTCACGCAAAATGACTAAATCGACATTTTTGTATCGTGAAACGATCCCCTCCATCGACTTGGCAGGACGAACGTTCGCATAGAGATGCAACTGTTTCCTCAACATGACATTAATACTTGGGAATCCCTTTCCAATCGCCGTTGCCAAAGGACCCTTTAAGGCAACTCCATTCTTTTTGATCGATCGGAGGGTTGCATCCGGAAGCGGTTGGCCGCAAGTCTCAATCGCCTTCTGTCCCGCCAGGACCTCGTCCCAGACAATCTTCACACCACTCGCTTGAATCACCTCCCGCGCCGCCTGAGTGATCTCAGGGCCAATACCATCGCCAGCAATAAGAGATACTTTGTAGGTCATAGAGAGATACGGTACCGCTCTACTTCTCCCATCGGATAGTGTTTCCAGTTGAATGTGCGAGGAGAAAATGGTGGATACCATACACCACTCATCATGAATATCAAGATGAGATCGTACCTATTTTCAAAGAAACCTCTTTCACTTGTCCCCGATAATCAACATGATGACCGATTCTATTGAAAAACTCGCGAGCAGATTCCTTGATGCCACTGTTAATAAATGGGGTGTCGATGACAAAGAGGTTTGTTCTGTTTTAAAGAGTGTGCATGACTGGCCTGGTGGTCCGGACGATTGGGATCTCACCTACAATCATAACGAGTTTAACAGAGAGCTTTACAAACAGATGACTCCCCAACAGGCACATACCTTTAGATCCTCTCAGTCCCAAATCGTCCCTGCCATTTTAAGGTCTGAATTGAGTGGTTCTGC